>JAFAQG010000489.1 GCA_019246575.1 Acidobacteriaceae bacterium | reverse complement strand
TTCGAGCTCGTCGTATGCCTTCTTGACCGTTAGCGGCGCGATGACGAGCTGCTCTGCCAGCTCGCGATGGGAGGGCAGTTTCTCTCCGCCTTTCATCCGACCAACCGCAATTGCGTCCGTGATCTGCCGCATCAATTGCCGGTAAATCGGAAGCTCATCCGATGCTGAAACGAACAGCTGCACTGGTGATATGTAGGACTATATCACAGGTACACTCCGTTTATCGCGTGATGTCATCCCGCAGCTGTGTTGCGATCGCAGAAGTGTAGAGCCGTGCGCCTGCCGGCGTGAGGTGGACGTCATCAAGAAAGTCCCGCGCGGGAACGTCGGCAAACGTAAGCGGCATAACTACTTCCACACCTGCTGCTCGGGCTGCTTCCCTGATCGCCTCCTGGTGTTCCTGTCCTGGCCGCGGTATGGGCGGCACGATCAACAGGAGTTTCGCGCCGTAACGATCCGTGATCTCACGGTAGCTCTTAATGCGGTCGGTAAGTATGGGAGTGATTTGCTCATCACTCATTTGATTACCGGCAGTTGGCTGGAAGAGCTCGTACATGCGTGGCAAGTCGGGGAAGAACCTTTGCATTACGAGTTTTCGGATCTCCGTTCGGAGCGCGTAGAACTTGCTATACCGAGCGAGGAAGAGACTGGACAGCGCTGTGCGATCGAGATTCATCCGCGCTGCGACTTCAGGTAGATCTCTCGTCCGAAAGAGATATTGAGAGCTGTAGTCGCTCCGCACTGCGCCTGCGGACCAATGCATCGCGGCGAAGACGACGCCCACGACATCGGGCCTGCTTCCTTCCGCGAACAGCCGGTTCAAACCGAAGTACCAGTCCTCATAGGCAGTGTTGTAGATCCAGAACCGATGGACCTCGCACGTGGGCATGAGTTCCCTTCTAAGTAAAGGCAGGTCGATTTCATGTCCGACCAGCGAGTTGCCGACCAGCAGCAGTTCTTTACGCGAGGACGCATGCGCGCGCCGCATGTGGATGGCTTCGTTGTATTCTGCGTTGACCGTGCGCTGGACTTTGCTCTGGTGCTCGACCACGGTGCGCGTGCCGATTTCGAAAACCGCGAGCAGCGCGGCAAGGGTTGCGAGCACAACCATCCCGGGGCGGCGCAGAGTGATGCGGCGGCGAACCTGCTGCTCAAAACTGGAAGTAGATAAAAGCATTTGCTTCATTTGCGGAGAACAGCGCCACAATCAACACGAGCGCCGACGCATATGCCCACTGCCATGAAAACGCGGTTTTTTCAAACAGGAACTCTTCGTTGCGCCGTTCCAATGCGAGGTCTAACAGGAAGAGTGGAAGCGAGAACAGGATCAGGAATTTATAGCCCGTGATGAACGCGGGCCTCCATTCAAGAACGCGGAGCCCTTGGAAGAAAGCAACCGCTGCGTGGAGCGACTGAGCACGGAAGAAAATCCAGGCCGCGCAAACCACGTGAAAGATGAAGATGCGTTTCAGCCACACGCGGATAATGTTGGGCTTCTGTTGTCCGGGTGTCGCCGGGCGCGCAAGCAAGGTCCGGATAGCGCGCTCGATGCTCTGGCCCATCCCGTGAATTGCTCCCCAAACGACGAAGGTCCAGTTAGCGCCGTGCCACAATCCGCCGAGCAGCATAGTAGCCATGAGGTTGCGATGGGTACGCGCTTCCCCTTCGCGGCTGCCGCCAAGCGGAATATAGAGGTAATCACGCAGCCAGGTACTCAGGCTGATGTGCCAGCGCCGCCAGAAATCCTGCAGGCTGTTAGCAAGATAGGGCTGGCGGAAGTTGAGCATAAACTCGAAGCCCATCAGCTTTGCAACACCGCGGGCGATGTCACTATACCCGCTGAAATCGCCGTAAATCTGCCAGGCAAAGGCGTATGTGCCGAGGGCGACCACAGGCAACGTTGGTGCACCCATCTTGCCGTTGAAAGCCGCGTTGGCTAAGAGTGCGCAATTATCGGCGATCACGCATTTCCGGAACAGGCCGGAAAGGATGAGCATGATGCCGCCGGTGAATTGTGTCGAATCGAAGCGGCGCGTCGATTGCACTTGCGGTAGAAGATGCGACGGGCGCTGGATCGGTCCGGCGATCAGGTGCGGAAAGAAGTTGATGAACAGCGCGTAATCGAGCAGCGAATCGGCCGGCTCGATGCGGCCGAAATACACGTCGACAATGTACGCCAGTGCCTGGAAGGTGTAGAACGAAATGCCGGGTGGAAGCAGAATGCGCAGGAATGCGATATTAACCGGCCAGCCGATTGCGGTCAGCGCTGTAGAGAGCGAATCGGCAAAGAAGTTGAAGTACTTGAAGAAACCGAGAAACCCGAGGTTTAAGGCAACAGAGATCGTGAGCAGCGATTTGCGGCGAATGCGGTTACCGGATCTGGCGATGCTGCGGGCACAGAAGAAATCGACAACGGTGGAGGTAACGATCAGGCCGAGGAAGCGCCAGTCCCACCAGCCGTAAAAAAAATAGCTTGCAACAACAAGGAACGCGTTCTGCTGCCGGTGTCGCAGACACCAGTAGCCGGTGACTACCACGACGAGAAAGACAAAAAAGACGGGCGTGTCGAACAACATCGATCTGCTCGGGTCGACCTGCGGCGGCGCCGGGCGACGTACTATAAGATACGATACCTTTCAGCCCCATACCAGCAACTCCCGTCCTAAGAGACAACCCTTCATTATTTGGAACTGCTGGTACTATGGCTAGAAAGACGATAGCAGTAGAAGTACCGTCGCGCGCTCCGGATCGTATTTCCATTGCCCTCCACCGCCACATTTCATGGTTCGAACTTACCGCGGGACAACGCCTCGCATTGCGGAGTCGGCTTACGTCGATCCGAGCGCACACGTGATCGGAGACGTAGTGATTGGCGAGCATTCGAGTGTGTGGCCAAATGTTTCCATCCGGGGCGACGTAAATTACATTCGCATCGGTCAGGAAACGAGCATTCAGGACAACAGTGTTTTGCATGTTGACCACCAGACGTACCCGTGCGTGGTAGGGAATCGCGTGACTGTGGGTCATGCCGTCGTGTTGCACGGATGTGAAGTCGCGGATGGGGTGCTGATCGGAATTGGCGCGATTGTCTTGAACGGAGCGAAGATCGGAGCTGGAGCGGTAGTCGGAGCGGGCGCTCTGGTTACGGAGGGCATGGAAGTCCCGCCAAATGCTGTCGTGATGGGGACACCTGCCAAAATCCGGCGCGAAGTCACACCCGCAGAACAGGCGAGATTCAAAGAGAACTGCGACTGGTACGTGATGCTGGCGCGCATCTATAAGGGACAGGAGAGTTGATCCACGGCGTCAAGGGCACGCGGGACATTCTGCCTGCCTCGACTAACACTTGGAACCAGGTGGAGAAGGCGGCGCGGCAAATCTTTCAGCGGTTTAATTATCGCGAAATCCGTACGCCTATCCTGGAGCACACCGCACTGTTCGCACGCAGCGTGGGCGAAGAAACGGACATAGTAAGCAAAGAGATGTACACGTTCGAGGACCGCGACGGAAGCTCTCTCACACTGCGTCCCGAGAATACGGCATCGGTGATCCGCGCCTACGTCGAACACCGCCTCGACCAACACGGTTTGTTGCAGAAGCTTTATTACATCGGTCCGATGTTCCGCCGCGAGCGCCCGCAAAAGGGCCGGTACCGGCAGTTCTATCAGATCGGGGCAGAGGCGATCGGGTCCGACTCCCCCGCAATCGATGCCGAGCTAATCGACATGGTCATCGCAATTCTGCGCGAAACCGGAATGGAGAATTTCGAGCTCCTGATCAATTCTGTGGGATCGAAAGCGTCCCGCGCGAAATACAACGAGGTGCTGCGGACTGAGCTAGAGAGAGTTGCCGACCAATTGTGCGGCGATTGCAGACGTCGTGCGGAGACAAATCCGCTGCGCGTGTTGGATTGCAAGGTGCCCGAAGATCAGCCTGTTATTGACAAGCTGCCATCCATACTCGACTACCTCGACGAGCAGGACCAGGAGCATTTTCGGAGAGTGCGAGAGTTCCTCGACGACCTTCACATTGCCTACACTGTGAAGCCGCGGCTTGTGCGCGGGCTCGATTATTATGCACGTACGACTTTCGAAATCACGCACACATCGCTGGGCGCACAGAACGCGATTGTCGGCGGCGGTCGTTACGACGGCCTGGCAGAGACGCTGGGATCGAAGATAGCCGCACCTGGCATTGGGTTTTCCATCGGCGAAGACCGCCTTGTGATGACGGTTGAAGAAGGAAACACATTTCCCCCGCCGGTTCTCGATTTGTATATCGCGGCAATGGGCGATAGGGCTTTGCGGCACTGCGCTGTGCTTGCGCGAGAGATTCGGAGCACAGGCATCTCGGTAGAAGTCGGGCCTGGCGGGAAATTGAAGCGGATGCTGGAGCTCGCTAACAAACTGGCCGCCACGTACGCGCTGATCGTCGGAGACAACGAGATGGAAACGCAATGCTACGCGCTTAAAGATATGCAGAGCGGAGAACAGGAAACCCTGACGCACGAGGAGCTGTTGCGCCGCTTCGAACACGTATCGACAAATGCCTGAAGCTAAAGAACTTAAACTCGACTTTCTTGGCAATTTGCGGCGGACTCACACGTGCGGAGAACTGCGCGCCAGCGACGCCGGCAAAACAGTCTTGTTGATGGGATGGGTCCACCGCCGGCGAGATCTCGGCGGAGTTATTTTCATCCACTTGCGCGATCGCGACGGTGTAACGCAACTCGTCCTGGACGAAAGCGGAAATCCGCAAGCGCACGACCGCGCCGAGGAGCTGAGTTCCGAGTTCGTGATTGCCGCCGAAGGCGTGGTCAAATTGCGCAGCCCTGAGACGGTGAATGCGAACATCGCCACGGGAGAAGTGGAAGTCGCGGTCGAGAAACTCTGGATTTTGAACGAAGCGAGGACGCCACCGTTTCCGTTGGAAGATACCGTCGATGTGAAGGAAGACACGCGTCTGAAATACCGTTATGTCGACCTTCGGCGTCCCCGGATGCAGCGGAACATTATTATGCGATCAAAGGTGAGTCTCGCGATTCGCGAGGCGCTGTACCGGCAGGGGTTTTTCGAAATCGAGACGCCGTTTATGACGCGTTCCACTCCGGAAGGTGCGCGCGATTATCTTGTCCCCAGTCGCGTGCAGCCGGGCAGTTTCTATGCGCTTCCGCAGTCGCCGCAGATCTTCAAGCAGCTTTTGATGGTGAGTGGGTATGAGCGATACTTCCAGATCGTGAGGTGCTTCCGTGATGAGGACCTTCGCGCCGATCGTCAGCCGGAATTTACGCAGCTCGATTTGGAGATGTCGTTTGCGCGGCAGGATGACATCTATGGAGTTATCGAGCCACTCATACGGGCAGTGTGCGAAACGGCAAGCAAACAGCCGCCCGGCGAGATACCGCGCATGACTTATGCAGAAGCAATGCGGTCATATGGGAGCGACAAGCCCGACCTGCGCATTCCGCCATTCCATTGTGTGCAGGATCTATTCCAAGGAGAAAATCTGACGGGCGAAGGATTGCCCTTGGTTGCCATTCATGTGCCCAAAACAGGGCAACTCAGCCGTAAGGAGCGCGACGAAATCAGGGCCTTTGGCCAGGAGCGCGGGCTGTATGTCTACGACGACATCAAACGTATGGATCGCGGGTTTCCGGAGGAGATGGAGCGCGTACGCGAGCGCGTCCGGCCGGCAGATGACGATTTGATACTGCTAGCGGGATGGACCGGAGAGAAAAAGCGCGCGCTCCCGGAGAACACCGTTCTGCTCGCCTGCGGGCAACTGCGGCTTTTTATTGCCCAGAAATACGCCGAGCGTCACAAGCTGCTCGATCCTGAAACATTGAAGTTTTTGTGGGTCGTGGATTTTCCGATGTTCGAGTGGGATGAGGAGGACCGGCGCTGGAATGCCGCGCATCATCCTTTCACTTCGGTACACGACGAAGATTTGGATAAGCTCACGACCGACCCGGCGCATTGCCGCGCCAAATCGTATGACCTGGTGCTGAACGGTGTCGAGCTTGGGTCGGGCTCTATCCGTATTCACCGGCGCGATGTGCAGACCAAAGTGTTCGCAGCGCTCGGGTTTAGTGAAGAAGAAGCGAAACGGCGGTTCGGATTTCTGCTCGAAGCTCTCGAGTATGGAGCGCCCCCGCACGGTGGAATAGCGCTTGGGTTGGACCGGCTCGTCATGATTCTCGCAGGTGAACAGTCCATCCGCGAAGTGATTCCGTTCCCGAAAACAGCCAAAGCGACAGACTTAATGTGTGAGGCGCCATCACCCGTTCCCGAAGGTCAGCTACAAGAACTCGGGATCCGGCTGAGCGTGCCGGAGTAGTATCTTACTTCAGGCCCGGTATTTGAGAGCCTCTACGCACTCACCGGCTTATCTGACGATTTCCAGTTCTTCTCGTCCCAGTACTTAACGCGACCGTCGCGATAGGATTCGACCGCGAGGTTGATGACGATCTGCGCGTGCGCGGCGGTTTCGACGTCAAGATGCGGCTTCTCACGAGTGCGCATCGACTGGAGGAAGTTGCCGATGTGAAGCTGCATCATGTCGGATTTCTCGACTGGAATCTTGATCTCGTCGCGGCCGAACTTGTAATCGGGGAAAGGACTGCGCTCTTCCTGCCCTTCGACTTTCACCAGCTCTGGCCGTACGATGATGTTCTCGCTGTACTGTTCGAATTTACCGTGTTCGACCATGATGATCGTGCCCTCGTGACCGCGGATCAGGCCCGGGATGTGCTGCGAGTTGCCCATGGATGAACTGAGGACGAGCGAGTGCCCTTCAGGGTACTCGGCGAGAAGATGGAATGTATCCGGAACCTCGCGTTCATCCATGAACACATACTTGCCGCCCGAAGCCATCACTTTAGAGGGATACTGCGGTTTGTCCCAACAGATGTTAAGCGGGGCGATGACATGGAAAAACAGATCGGTTGCAATGCCGCCTGAGTAATCCCAATATTTCCGAAACCGGAAGAAGCGGTCGGCGTTATAGGGCCGCGACGGCGCGGGGCCGAGCCATGTTTTCCAATCGATATAATCGTCGCCTTTTTTGTCAGGACCGGCGTCTGCGTCAATCGGCCAGTTCCATTCGCCTTCGATGGAATTGCGATGATACGAGCCCTGGCTCATGATCATCTTTCCGATCATGCCGTCGGCGATGGCTTTTTTGGCTTTCCACCATTGGTCGGCGGATGTCGTTTGCGACCCGACCTGGACGATGCGCTTGCTTTCGCGCGTGGTCTCGATCAACTGTTTTACCTCTTTGGTGGTGTGACACATGGGCTTTTCGAGGTAAACGTCCTTGCCCTGGTCCATGGCGTCCAAAGCGATGCGGGCGTGCCAGTGATCGGGCGTTGCAACGATCACCGCGTCGACTTCGGGGAGAGCAAGCAACTCGCGATAATCGTTAAAGCTCTTGGCCCTGTACTTATCTGCGGCCTCATGCCTGCGCTTCTCGTACACATCGCAAACAGCGACGATCTGGCAAGCATTATTGTTCTCTTGCCCGAAGCGAGTGAACGAAGCGGCATCCTGGTTGCCGCGGCCACCGCAGCCGATCAGGCCGATGTTGATGCGATCATTGGCGCCGATGATGCGGCTCGGATTGGCCTTCGCTGCCGTTTTCGCTATGGCTTTCCCGGCGAGTGCAACTCCGGCGCCCAGGCTCCCGGTGCGCCTCAGAAAATCGCGTCGATCGAATTGATCTGCAGACATGGCAACCTCCCTTACGAAGTTTATCGAACGAACGTCGCCGAGATTTGCGATGCTTCATGGAGGGTGCCGCCATCTAATCGTCGGGAGCGCACATGACAAGACGTAAGCTGGGCCATTCGGGTCTGGAAGTTTCCCCGATCGCGTTTGGCGGAAATGTATTCGGTTGGACTGTAGACGAGCGAACATCGTTCCAGTTGCTGGACGCGTTTGTCGACGCCGGTTTTAACTTGATCGATACTGCCGATGTATTCGCGATGGGCCCCGGGCAACAGCGGCGGCGAATCGGAAACCGTCATTGGCAATTGGCTGAAGGCGACAGGAAAGCGAAATAAGGTGATTATCGCGACCAAGGTGGGTATGGAAATGGGGCCGGATCGGAAAGGATTATCGAAGACCCACATCCTGCGTTCCGTCGATTTTTCTTTACAGCGGCTGCAGACCGATTACATCGACTTATATCAGTCGCACACAGACGATCAGCAGACTCCGCTCGAAGACACGCTGGCAACGTATGAAGAATTGATGAAGCAGGGAAAAGTTCGAGCGATTGGCGCTTCGAATTACACTGCGCCACGGCTGCAGCAAGCGCTCGATACGAGTAAGGAGAAAAAGCTTCCCCGATATGAAACTCTTCAGCCGCTCTACAACCTGTATGACCGCGCCGAGTTCGAAGCGGAGTTGCAGCCGATTTGTGAGAGAGAAGGACTGGGCGTAATTCCCTATTACGCGCTGGCCAGCGGGTTTCTGACAGGAAAATACAAGTCGGAGCATGACACGGCCGAACGCGCGCGAGGAAAAACGGTGAAAAAGTATCTAAATGACAGAGGCTTCAAGATCATCCATGCTCTCGAAAGAGTCTCGACAGAATATGCAGCCACGCCGGCCGCGATTTCGCTCGCTTGGTTAATCGCGCAGCCAACCATTACCGCCGCCATCGCAAGTGCAACTAATTTAGACCAGTTACAGACGTTTAGCGCGGCAACCGAGCTTCGGTTACCTGCAGATGCACTGACGCTCCTGGACGAGGCGAGCAGGCAATTGGCAGCGCGGGCTTAAAACGCAGGCAGGAGTTAACCTGCAGTGCGAAAACTGAGCAGGGCGGTCGGGGGTGCGGTGGTAGCAATGCTCACCTTGCTGGCGCTGGCGTACGTACTTGATTACCTGTCCCTGCGTTTCCGTATTCCGAATCGACGGCCACAGTTCGGCACAGTTCACGTGCAGCCGTATCTGGCTGTTCCGCAGAAGAACGGCAGAACCGAGTTTATTCTAGACACACCAAGCGATCAGCGGTGTGTATATTCTCTATTTCCGCACTTCGGGGAGACCCCTTGCTGGTATCTCGAGAAGCACAAGAGCAAGCGTATAAATATGTAGCGTTCCACCTCGCAATAGCTGCCCGCCGAGACAAATCAAATCTCAGCGGAATCGCCCTCGCGCAGATTTGACGCACAGTGAGGTCAATCTAGCGATAGCCTGCCGTTGCCGCTTTGGCCGCGTGCGCGAAGTGATTGATAGGGCCTTGACCGCCGCCAAGATGCGGTGCAGTTGCAATCGCGTTTTCGACAAACGACCGTGCCGTGGAGATCGCTTCCCGTAGCTCATAGTTCAAAGCCAGGCAGGCAGTGATGGCGGCCGAGTAGGCGCAACCCGTTCCGTGCGTATGCGGAGTGTCGATACGCCTGCCCGTGAACCGCGTAAATCCATCCTCGTCGAGCAGGAAATCGATCGGGTCACCTGAGAGGTGGCCGCCTTTGATGAGAACCGCTGTCGCTCCTAGATCGAGCAGGCGGGCGGCCGCCTCGCGGATGTCCGATTCAGTTTCGATCTGCATGCCGGTGAGGGACTCGGCTTCCGGGATATTGGGCGTAACCAAGCGCCCCGATCCTAGCAGCAGGCGTTTTAGCGCTTCTTCGGCATCGCGAGAGGCAAGGCGCGCGCCATGTTTGCTCATCATCACGGGATCGATGACAAGAGGAAATTCAAAATCGCGGGCCAGCTCCGCAACAGCTTCGACGATTTCAACGCTTCCGAGCGCGCCTGTTTTCGCAGCATCGGGTGGGATATCGTTGATTACGGCTTCGATCTGTTCGGCGACGAAGTCGTGCGGTACCGTTTCGACACGCGGAACGGTCCGAGTGTTTTGAACGGTTAACAGCGTTACCACGGCCTCACCATACACTCCGAACTGATGGAATGTTTTCAGATCCGCCTGAATGCCGGCTCCGCCACACGGATCCGAGCCGGCGATGGTTAGGGCAACCGTGGGCACATTCCCAACGGTAACGCATCCGGCTGCGAAAGTTACTGAAAGTTTTGCGATTTCGGCGTCGGCCCGACTGAGTTGCTTAAATTCACCGCAACAGACCCGATTTGATTTATGTCCCCGGTGACAGGGAAGCTGGCCTGTAGCGAGAATGCGCCGCCAGCCTGGTTGTTTACGAAAAAATACTGATGGAACGCATTGGAGGCGTCGACGTCGATCGGACTCGGACTCAGCAGCTTGCCGCCGCTGTCGTAGAAGTTGAACGAGAGCTTACCGGCGCTGTACGTGTTATCGAACCCGGTAAGCGTGACCACCAGGTTGGGGTTCTGACGAACCGCTGTTGCTGACGTTATCTGCACAGTTTGGGGTGCGATCGTGAACGATTGCGTCAGGGGTGCTTTGTCCGGAAACGTCAGGGTAAGCGTGAGCGTGCCCGCGGTGGTTCCGCTCTGAAATGTGATGGCCGGTTGGCCGTTAAATGTAGCGCTCTGGGAACCTGCGGCGACGTTGACCTGCGTTTGACGACCGCCGGTGGACACGAACATGACGGCTGGATCATCAGCGACATTCGCAACCGAGGGTGTGAACGTCATCGCGAGTTGCCCGATCGCGTCGATCGTCGAAGTGGCCGCAAGTTGAATTGTCAAGTGTACCTGGTGCTGGCTCGTTACGGGCTGAACATCAAGCACGAAGGACGCGTCTGGGAGCAGAGAGTTGATGCTCTTGGCGGTAAGAGAAAACTGTCGCGTACCGATCGCAAGCGCGCCGGTGTAGGTGCCCGTGGCCCCGGGAGAAAACGCGGCTTGAAACGTAATCGACTGACCCGGAGAAATGGTGACCGGCATGCCTGGAACTCCGGAAAGCGAGAACCCTGCGCCCGTCGTCGCAATCGTCTGCAGAGTAACCGCATTCAGCGCAGTCACGGGGTTAGTTACGGTGAATGCGAGCGTTTTTGGAGTCGTCGTGCCCGCAATGGCATTTCCGAAATTGATAGGGGTTGCGGCTTGGGGCAACGTGCGCACGCCCGTGCTGTCGGTATATGAGATTTGAAGCGCGTCAATGTCCGCGAACACCACGCCGGTTCCGCTGATCGGGTATTGCAGGGACCCAACTACGAGCGTGGCTGTGGTAAGGCCGGTCTGTCCGGGGGCAAACGTCACCGTAAACGAACCAGACGAGCCGGCCGGAATGGAGGCGGGTAGTGCCGAGGTATCGAGGTTGAAGGCGCTGCTACCGAACGCTTGTATAGACACGGACGGCGCAGCGATTGTCGACGCACTCTGATTCGAGATGTTGAAGGTGATGGAGGACGTTGCGCTCGTTGAAACGTTCCCGAAATTCAGGGGTGCAGTTGCGTTCGGGTACAGGACCGTTCCGTTATAGCTGAGCAGCGTTTGCGGCGCCGTTGCGCTGCCCTGAACCGTCGATAGCGCGGCGCTCTGGGCAGTGCATTGAGTATTGGGGTTATTGCTCGCAAGATCGCAGCCGTTCTTTTGAACCTGGTAGAACGCTTGGAGGTACCCGGTGAGCGTGCCTGTGGTGGTCGGGTTGAAGTTCAAGGTGACGTCTTCGAATCCGGAAGACGGGGCAAGCGTCTTCGCGACGGCAACGCCCGTGACCGTGAAGTCGGGGCTGAGCGTTGACGACCCGGAACTGCTACCGACGAGAACTGTCGCGATCTGCATCGGCCAACCGGACGTATTGGTTATTCGCAAGACAATGCTGTTTCCGCCGCCAACGGGCGTGGCAAGGAACTGGTAGCTGGCCGGGAGTGGCTGATCGGCGACATTGCCCGTCGGGTCATGAATGACGACCGAGAGATCCTGTGCACGCGCGGCGGCCGCGCAGAGGAGGGCGGCAGCTAGGAGCGTTTTCACTTTTCGCCCTCGATGAGCACTGCCGCGGACGGCCGATGCGGGGCTGTCGCTGGCGCGGGCAATTCGGATAGCTCGATCGCCGTACTGGTCAAGTGAAGAAGCCAGTTCTGGTGCCCATCCGTGGAAACGACCTGCAGCCATTCGGCGCCCGCAGGCTCAATGGAAACGCCAGATGCCGGAAGGTGGACAGTACGAAGCGACCCGTCAGCGGCTTCAATCTGAAGGTCCTTCTTGTCCGCGTACAGAACGAATCTTTGATAGTAGACTGCGGGGGATTTTACGTCTGCCAGCAGATGTTCAGAGACGATATTCCCGGAATCGAGTGCGATGGTGAGCTCGGAGACAGCTCCTCCGGCTGTGACGAGTAGATTCGCATTTGCGCCAGAAACGCGAATCGAGCTCACGTTTTCCGGCAGCGGTGCAGAAACTGCGGTTGTCGCGAAGGACTCGCCGTTCCAGTGCAGAATGACGCCGGAAGAGGGCAGCCAAGCGATAGCCGTCGAGAGCTGGTCGTCAATGTGTACGAGCGGCTGAGATTCCGCCGCCGGGTATTCCGCTATCAGGCTGCCGTCGCTCCCGAGAATCTGAATTTGACCTGCTGCCGCAACGATTCCACCCGCGTGAGAAAAGCTCGCGGCCACGGCTGACCGGAGCACCGGTTGCCCGAGGATGAAGGAATCGGAGAGGCCGTAAACGGGCCGGATCGTTGCGTCGGAGGACCGGATAAATCCTACCCGGGGCGCGTTTACCTGTGCTTGCAGGAGGACGCCCAGGCAGAGGAGGAGTAAGGTGCACCGCATCTTAGGATTCATATCGGTCGTTGTGGGGTGGCGTTCGGCGCTGAGCGTGTTTACGGCTGGCCGATGCTGATGGACGGCGTTCCGATCGTCGGGCTAGTGGACGAACTGGATGCGGACGAGCTCGATTTCCCCTTGCCCATCATCGCGACCCCAGCTCCAGCCCCGGCCGCGATGGCAGCGAGGATAATCCACTTTGTTTTACTGCTACTCGAACGGATCTTTTCGCCAGTAGGCCCGTTAACGATAGAAACCGAGGGCCCGAGGGTGGCCGAAGGGGCAGCGGCGGTCGCGATACGTTCGGAGCGGGCGGCGGGAATGCCGGGTTCAATGGCGGTGCGGGGCTTGGGTGCTGCTGCGGGTTGTACTGCGGCGGAATCGGTCGTAGTTGCCGGCTCAGATTTGGGCAACGCGGCGGGAGCGGTTGCGGCTGGTTCGGTCTTTTGGGCAGATTCGGAAGCAGCCGCCGGTACGGCGCTGCTTGTCAAATTTTGTTCGAGAAGCATTCCAGCATGTGCAGCGCCTTTTGTCGCGGTTACACGGATGGCTACAGCGCCCGGTATTTGCCCCCACCGAATGCCTGAAATATGGGCTGTGCCGGTTTCATCGGTGTAGGACACGGCAGCGTGCGAGCCGTCGGAGAATGAGCCGGTAGGTCCGGAATCGGGAAGGTGAAAGACAACGGCCGCGTCGGGCACGCCCGCTCCGGAATTGTCTGTAACCTGAACCGTAAAACCTTTCGCGGTTTGCGACGCAGCGCCCATCGCGGTTCCGTCCGATTCAATAATGCGGAGCTGCAGCGCCTGTGCGGCGGCAGACTGGGCAGAAATGGGACCCGTGGCGAGCAGGCCCGTCAAAAGGACGGAAATGGATTGGACAAAAAGCTTCATGCGGCTCCGGCAGCCGCGGTTCAGGCGAAACGGATCAAGACAACAGTGATGTTGTCCGGCCCACCCTGGTCATTGGCGGCTTCGATCAAGTAGTGGCATTTTTCGGATAAAGTTTTCTCCGAAAGGAGTATGCTCTGCACTGTTTTTTCCTCGATTACCCCGTGAAGCCCGTCGGAGCAGAGCAGAATTTGATCGCCGGGAGCGACCGAGACAAGGTGGGAGTGGACGCGGACGTCTTCCGCGCAGCCAATCGCCATGGTCAGGACGTGACGCATGGGATGACTCTTGAGCGCTTCCTCGCTCAGTCCGAGGCGGCTGCCGACCTCGGCCACCCACGTCTGGTCACGCGTGATGAGCGACAGCTCGTTCTTTGAACAGAGATAGGCGCGGCTGTCGCCGACGCTGCCGAGACGAAGCTGGTCGGGCCCGATGAGGCGCGCAGCGACCAGCGTGGTGCCCATACCCTCGAGCTGGGCGTTACTTTTTGCTGCTTCACGGACTGCTAAGTTTGCCTCGATGAACCCGCGTTCGAGCGCGTCCGCGCCGTTCGACGATGGGCTCGAGAGCAGGAATTCGTACAGGCGCTCGGCACTGATGCGCGAAGCATATTCCCCGCCCTGCGCACCTCCCATACCGTCTGCCAGGATGAAGATGCCGGATTCCGCGTCGCTGATGAAATAATCTTCGTTGTTGGTCCGAACGCAGCCTGGGTCAGAAAGACCGAAAGCCTCCAGCATAAAAGAGTTGTCCGATTATATACGCGGAAGCGCGGAACCCAGAAGCTCGGAGCCGGATGGCGCCGCTACTCGGCCCGTTTCGCTCGCAGCATCGCCTTCAGCTGCCGGAACGCGGTCTCATTGAAGCTGGTCTTGAGGCGCTGCGCGGGCGCGCTTGAGCCGGGCGGAAGAGGCTCACGGCGTCGGGCACGATCGAGCAGAGCGCGACCTTCGGCGTCGTTCGGCTCATGAGCCAACACTTGTTGGAAGCGCTTCGCGGCTTCGTCGTAGGAGTTCGATTTCAGTAGCGCCACGCCTACATTGAAAAGATAGGTGGGGTTGTTGGGGTCCGATTCGAGCGCCCGGCGGAAATCTTCGGCTGCAGCGGGTTGGTTCAATTGGCTCTCCGCCGCGCCCAGATCGTTGTAGACTTCGCTGAGCGGATACGGTTTTGCCACTTCGCGGAAATAGAGAGCTGCGCTCGAGTAGTCTCCGGCTCCGTATGCCGCTAGCCCCATCCGAAAACGCGCTTCGATGTAACTGGGATCGGTTGGCTGGATGCGACGAAACCAATCGATCGCCTGTGCATACTGCTTTTCTTCGAGAGCACTTCTGCCCAACTCATACGCGGGTCCGGGAAATTTGCTGTCGAGCGCGGCCGCCTGAAGAAACCATTTTTGTTTCTGCTCTTTGTTGGCCGACATCAGCCCGCGAATGTAGCTTTCTTCGGCGTCGAGACGAAATGTTTTCTGCGGAGACAGGAAATCTTCGAGGCGCAGATTGGCGTGCGGCTCGAGATATTTGACAGATTCATAGGCCAGGTGTTCTTCGAGACGCGCCAACTCAGTTAGTTTTCCCGCCTCCGAAATCTCAGGGCCGTCATGCATTTTCCTCAAATCCATAAATTGCGCGGTAATTCGGATTGAGCTGTCTTTCGGCTGCGTGCTTTCGGGTGGCAAATTTATATCGAAGCTGCCGGAGCACAGATAGTCGGCATCGGCCGTTTGCCCGATACGGATCAGCGTGGCTTTGGTGTAATCGGCATCGGGCCGCAGGGACAAGCGGTGCATCGCTTCGGCGCGCACAGTTCGGCTGAGCACAATTTCATTCGCGCCGCTAAATTCCGTCATGAGAGTCTCGGAGATGCTTTCGCCCACCCAATTCAGATCGGAGAAATGCGAACTGTTGTGAAACGGCATCACAAGTACGGTTGCGGACCGGGAGGGAACGACAGCCAAACAGAACAAAATGGGCGAGACGCACAATCTCACGCCTTCATGCTAACAGCGGCAGGATGCTTCGTGAGAAAAGTGAACAGTAGGTGCGTGTGCGCGGTCTTAGCTGATGAGAGTGCCTGACGCAGCGATCGGGATTCAGGAGCAAATTCCGTTCCGGGAGCGGGGATTGGAGCGAGTGGAGGAGTGTGCGTCTTCGCGGGACGCTCGATTTGCTGCGCTCGTCGAGCGGCAGGCACGATTCGTATTCCGCGTCGCCTACGCGCGCTTACGCAATGTCGAAGACAGCGACGATGTGGTGCAGCAGATCTTCTTGAAGCTGTATCGAAGCGGCGCATGGGAGCGGATTAGCGATGAACGCGCGTTTCTGGCGCGTGCTGTGTGGCGAATGGCTGGCCGGCCGAGGACAGCCGAACCGCCGACTCAAGTGGACGAGAGTATTGCTTCGGCGGAAATGAATCCCGAGCAGAGCGCCGTTGCCGCGG
>JAFAQG010000363.1 GCA_019246575.1 Acidobacteriaceae bacterium | reverse complement strand
GTCTCGCGCAATGTCGCGTTATCGGTTGTCATGCTCGTTCTACTCGGCGCATCCGACATGATCAGCGTCATCGTTCGCCACACAATGATTCAGCTCGCCACACCGGACGAAATGCGCGGCCGCGTAAGCGCAGTCAACATGGTGTTCATCAGCGCTTCGAACGAGATCGGGCAGTTTGAATCCGGAATCACGGCGCAGTGGTTTGGAACGGTGCGCGCCGTTGTACTAGGGGGCCTAGGGACAATTGCCGTTGTTTTGGCTTGGATACCCCTATTCCCTTCTTTGGTGCACGTCGACAGTGTCGCGCCGGAGAGCGTTGATGCCGCTGTTACAGACGCACGCGAGGAGAAGGATGTCGTAGCCGAATAACTCTCGAGTACAAAAGTTCCACGTAACATTACCAAGCGGGATGTTCCCAGGTCGACGCTGTTTTGACCTTGCCTTCTAGGTCACTGTTGCTGTTAAAGTAAGCAGAAGCAGCGCGAAGTTTCGATCTTTGGCGGTGCCAAATTGCTGTGCTGAGTACCAGTTCCCTGACGAAAAGAAAGCAAGCATTTCTATGCTCGAGTGTATTTTGCAGTCACAGCAATTCGAGAGTCGCCTCGTCCCCAGCAAATTCGTTTTGTAAGCACAAACCTTCATCATGCAATACGTGTACGAAGAAGCATCCCATCGCGAACTGATTCAACAGACTTGGTTTGCGAAGCTTGCTGCGTGGTCTGACGCCTTCTGGGCAGCGCCGGTGCTCCGCTCTGTTACGGCGCGCGTTTTAACGCTCGTCGGCGTGGCGCTGATATGCCTGGCTCGCGTATACGGCGGATTGCACCTGGTCTCGTACTACACGCATGATCTGTTTACGTTCATCGACGGTGCATGGCGCATGTATCACGGGCAGCGTCCTCATGTCGATTTCTACAGCGGAATGGGTCTGTTCAGCTATTTGCAGTGCGAGATGGGGCTGTTACTCTCCCATTGGCGCGTCGATGGCATGGTCTATGGCACCGTGATCGTGGCGGCCCTATGTGGATACGCCGCCTACGCGCTCTGCCGGCAACGTACCGCCGACATGCCTTGTATCCTCATGACCCTGTTTACTACATTGCTTGCGGTCGCGCCATTCAATATCGGGGAGTCGCCCGTACGCATCACCACTGCCATGTTCTACAACCGCGAAGGATACGCCATGCTGAACCTCATTCTGATCGAGTGCATGTGTGCTCCGGTGGCGTTAACTGCCGAGCTTTGGGGTGGTCTTCTGACAGGCGTTATTCTGGCGTCGTTACTATTTCTGAAAATAACTTACTCAGTAGCGGCGGTGTTCCTCGTTATCGCGCTGTATCTGGTTCGCAAGCAATCGGTTAGGCGGTGGCTCGGAATTGCGCTCGGCGGAGCTTCTATTCTGGTTGCCGTATTCGTGTACCTCGGCGGAGTCAGCGCCTTTTGGAATGACATGGTCATGGTCGCTCACGCTAAAGATATGGATCGCTGGATAGTGCAGTGGCGGTTTTTCGATGTTATGCGGTACAGTGCTGCGCCGCTGGTTGCCTTCTGGTTATCGTCCGTCCTTATGTCAGGGAGAAACGCAACTCGCGCTGTCGTTCTTCGAACCGGCCTTGCGACCGTAGGCGTTATTGTTGTCGGGCTCCTGATCATTGCCGGTAATTATCAGGAATACTTAACGCCGACTAACACGGCCCTCGCAATTATTCTTGTAAGCGGTGTCTTGACGGCCGCGGCGCCTGCCGCGATGCGAACCATGTTCTTCGCCTGGGCCTCGGTCCTGATCCTGGTACCCATGCTCACAGATGGCATCGGCGTAGCGTACACGCTGAAGCTCCGGCGAAGCGAAAGCGCGAGAACCGCCGAACTTCACCGTTTCCAGGCGCCGTTACTCGCGAACATGACCTCCGAGGATCACCGCTATGTGGATTTCTTCAATGATGGGTACCAGCTTCTTAAAAGGCACGTTCGCCCTAACGATACGGTCATCACACTGGATTTCCTCAATCCGTATTCATGGGCGCTCGGGCTGCCTCCCGCCGAAGGTGGAAGTACGTGGATGCATTACGACACGAACTTCAATGACGACTGGCATCCCACGGCGGAACGATTCTTTGGAAGCGCCAGCCTGGTGTTAGTACCGACAGACCCGAAGGCGCAGGAAACAGCGAAATACGCTGTTCCTATCTACGGCAACTATCTTCATCAGCACTTTCGAGTTATCGATCGGTCGAATTCCTGGGATCTGTACCGCCGCCAATAACATCGTTGCTAAGTTACTGAGTTCAAGACCGGCCTACCTGCGCTGACCCATGAGAGCGAAAAAACAATATTACTTAATTCAGTGCCGGATTATTCACAGGCTCGTTCACTTCCACCGCGGTTCGTGGCGGCGGGACAGAAACCGCGCACGACTGATCGTGCTTAGAAGCATAGCGAAGAGCGCTGCGTAAAACGCAGAAACTTCGCATCGATAGCGATTGTGATCCCCGACCGAGAACAAAAGTGTCACAGCAGCCGTGTACACGATCGTGTACAGCATAAACATGATGGTCAGGGCATTCGCATTATCGAACAGTCGTAGATTACTCGACCCCCCTTTCCGCAACATCAGAAGATACCAGCAACCGAACAGTACGCACGCCGGAAATGTCACGTAGTTTAGCCATGGCGGGCTTGCCGTTCCCGAAATCTGACCGGTAATTACAGCGTGCCAAAGACGTAGCGGGCGCTCCAGCTTCATCGCGTTTGCGTCGGGGAAAGGCCATACCTCATCCGCGGGCAAGAAGTAACCCGGAATGTTAGATATCACTGCACGTGCGTAGCTCCCCGGATAATCGCGCGCAGCATTTTTGGCATCGAGGTAGTACAGTCTCGAGAGCTCCGTCATAACCTGCGAATTCCAATTAGGAGCGCCTGTCGATTTCAACACGTCGTCCAACACCCGAACGCCCCATCGCTTCACGGGAGGAAGAAAGCGGCGATAACGATCTGTTTCGAACCAATAATACGGACTTAAGAGAGCGAGTCCGCTAATTCTACGTTCATTCAGAAGCTTCTGGTTCGCAGAAGGCGACAAGTGTTCAAAAATCATCATTCCGAAATTGGTTTCTTGAAACACCTCGCCCGAAAACATCTTTCCAAATACAACATAATTTTTGCAATACACCGCAGCGACAAGAAGGCACGGTACGGCTGCTGCGGCGATAAGCTGTCTGCGGCGCGTCGGCCACGCCCACAAGAACGCGACGAACAGCAATGCTATCCATAGGGGGTGGTAAGTCCCGCGCACCAGAATGATCACAGCCGTTACTGTGAAAAAGAGGAGTGCATCAAGGGTGCGATTGCCTGAAACGTAGCGATGTAGAAAAAAAGCAGAAAGTGCAATCAAAAGAACCAGCGGATACGTATAGAAGAGCCAATTTTCGTATAAAGCCGAGATCGGATTGGCCGTGAACACTATAGTAACTACGAATGCGATAACCGGCGGCACTCCCAATCGCCAAAGAAGGGAAAAGAGCACTAGACAGAGCGCAACTCCGCACGCCAAGAAAATGAATTGGAACGCCACGTCTGCATGCCTTCCGAGGATCTTCAATACGAGCCCCAAAAGCCAGTTGAACGCGGGGGGCTGACTATTCAGATAGTAAGTGCTCCTCCAAAGGTCGGTTTTCAACAGCTGCGGATCGATGTATTGCAGATAGAATGTCAGCGGACTGCTGTTGAAGCGAACTCGGGAGTGGAGCAAATAAAGAAGGCGGGACGCAATCCAGCAAGCTAGCAGCCCGGCGAGATAAAGGCTGCGTGAACTCCGCATAATGACGCAGGCAATGAGTGTCGTCAGCTTCTGTTACGATTTCTTCTGTCTGGCGACCACTTTGTCTTTAATCTTGTCGTACGTCGATTGCGGGATGATCTTTTTGGTCACGAGATCCGTTTTTGACCGATAAGGCCGGCCGGCGATGATTTTTTGTGCATAGGCGGGACCGATTCCCGGAAGTTCGTCCAGTTCCTCCGCCGTCGCGCTATTCAAATCGAGCAAACCGCCCTTCTTTGCGGAAGGTGTCGATGTGGCCGTTGAGCTCGCAGCCTTACCGGCAGACTTTTCCTTGGGCGGCGTCTGCTGGGAAGAGTTGGTCTGAGCGGCAAGCGCGAATGCAGCGAACACGACAAGCAGCCAGCGAAACATTTTCATGAGCGCGATTGTAGCAATCTCCTGATCGGGCGCCGCGACCGAGACCGGCTATTCAGCGTCGAACGGCACGCGACCGGCTTAAGCAGATCGCGTTTGCATGGCGTGATATATCAAAGACTTCTACGCGGCCCGCCGGAGGAACACTCGCATGAAGATTGGAATCGACAGTTACTGTTATCACCGCTTCTTCGGTGAAGTGTATCCGCAGCAGAGCAGGCCGAAGATGCAGATGAGGCTCGAAGATTTTGTACGGCGCGCGCACGAACTGCGAGTTGACGGCGTGTCGCTCGAATCATGCTATATCAATCCGGACCTGGATCATTTGAAAAACATTCGGGACACTCTGGACGATTACGGCCTAGACCGAGTGTGGGCGTGGGGACATCGGGACGGGCTCGAGGGCGGACGGAGCGAGGCTGCCTTCGACCAGATGATCGCGCATTTGCGGTGCGCGGAGGCGATCGGGGCGAAGGTCATGCGCATTGTAGGCAGCAGTCGCAGGTTCCGCAACGAACCACATGGTCCTCAATTAGAGGCCTTGGCTCGAATGTTACATCAGGCGGTGCGCCACGCCGAAAAGTTTGGCATCAAATTAGCCATCGAGAATCACATCGATTTCAACTCAGATGAAATTTTAAGCTTGGTCGAACGCGTCGAATCCCCCTTTTTGGGAGTAACCTTCGATACAGGAAATTTCGTGCGGTTGCTGGATGATCCCGCCAAGGCGATGACCAAGCTAATTAAATATTGCTACGCCACACATATTAAGGATCTGACAATCCAGAAGGGCGCAGCCGTCGACGAATGGTTCTTTTTCTCTAGTGTGCCGGTTGGAGACGGTATTATTGACCTTCCCCATCTTATCGAGATGCTTCGAGCAGCAGGTTACAACGGATTGCTGGCAATCGAGATTGATTTTCTTCATCCGGATTACGGCGACGACGAAGATGCGGCCGTCGCGAAAAGCGTGCAGGAATTGCGACAAATGACCGGAAATGTTGACTAGTGGCGAGCTACGCTCGTTCCCCCATCTCAACCTCGATTTCCCCTCCCTTGCCCGCCAGCGAAACGCCTTCCCAGCGGGCAACCACAGCCGTCGCAACACAGTTTCCAAGCAGGTTTACCGACGTGCGGCACATGTCCATCAAAGCATCCACGCCGAGAATCAGCGAAATGCCTTCCAGCGGGAGTTGAAACGTTCCCAGCGTTCCCGCCAAAATCACGAGCGAGGCCCTCGGAACAGCGGCAACACCCTTGCTCGTTAGCATCAGCGTAAGCATCATCGTGATCTGAGTCGAAAGTGGCATGTGAACGCCCGCGGCCTGGGCGACAAACACGGAGGCGAGCGATAAATATAAGGTCGAGCCGTCTAGATTGAAACTGTAGCCGGTCGGCAGAACGAATCCGACGATATGCATCGGGACCCCGAACCGTTCCATGTTTTCGACCGCCAGCGGCAGTGCAGCTTCGCTCGAAGCGGTTGAGAAAGCTAAAAGGAACGGTTGCCGCGCAGCAAGATAGAACCGCCGCAGCGGCACGCGCGCAATCGTGAGTGCCGACCCGAGCACAAGGATTACGAACAGCGCCTCTGCAACGTACAGAGTTCCCACCAGCTTGCCCAGACCGAAGAGTACGCCGACGCCTTTGGAGCCGATTGTCACTGCAATTGCCGCGCCTACACCGAATGGCGCCAGATACATCACATATTTCGTATACCGGAACATCACGTCCGATACGGAAGCCGCGAAGTCGACCACCGGCTGCGCTTTGGAGCCCACGGCCGAGCACGCCGCGCCAAACAGGAAAAAGAACACAACCATCTGCAGGACATCGTTCTGTCCTAAAGCTTCGAAGATGTTTGCAGGAACAGCGTGCTCAAGGACGCCGACAAGAGACACCGGCTTCGCCAGTCCGGGAATCGGCGCGCCAGTCGCCGGCGAAAGCCTTACGCCGGCCCCGGGCTGCATTAAATTCACCATGCCCAGTCCGATCACAAGCGCAACCGTAGTTGCGAGCTCAAAGTACACGATCGATTTCACCGCTATGCGGCCCATAGTCTTGAGCTCGCCCGCCGACGCAATGCCGTACACAAGGGTGCCGAATAGCAGCGGACCGACGATGGATTTGATCAGACGGAGGAAGATCTCACTGACGGGAGCCAGAGTTCGGGCAAATGCCGGGGAAAGGACACCCAGCAGAATGCCAATGACGAGTGCGATGAAAATCCAGAATGTGAGCGAAAGTTTTCTTAACGCGCGCAATGGTTTCGGCTGTTTTTCACCGTTCACCCCACTTCAGCTTCTCTCTGAGCACATCGAAGAAAAGCATCTTCGGAGGGCGAATCAAGCTGATGGTATGCGCCGACGAGCGGCACACGACGACATCGTTCTTCGACATAGGCTCGCCGGTTTGTCCGTCGATGGTCAGAAAACTTCCATCCTCGCCGCGATAGAAGATTTGAATAACTGCCGTTTCCGGAACGATGACCGGCCGATTGGTAAGCATGTGCGGGCAAATAGGGGTGATGCACAGCGCTGCGACCGACGGAAAGATCACAGGCCCGCCCGCCGACAGCGAATACGCCGTAGAACC
>JAFAQG010000095.1 GCA_019246575.1 Acidobacteriaceae bacterium | reverse complement strand
TATCGTGTAATGGCTGCACGAGCCTGCTTGCCGATAACGTTACGAATAAGACCATCACGGATGCGAGCGTAGGATTCTATTCCATCGGAGACGGAACCGGCGCTCTGAAAACAGTGCTGTCTTCGAGCATCAAATCCGGCGCACAGTTCGCCGGGCCGCTTGCGGTCGCCGGTAATGTGTCTCTGGGTCCCGCGAACTCAAGAAATAGCAGCACGCTTTCGATTTACGATGCTACTCCAAACACGGGTGTCACAACCGTTCTTCACGTGTCCGGCGCAGCACAGGGCAGCACCAACGTCGAAGAATGGCACAACCAAAACGACGGCGTGATGGCGCTGGTGGGCTCGGATGGGCGATTTCAATCGGCACAATTCAGCGCTCTCAATAACGCCTTGGCAATCGGCAACGGAGGAGAGGCCCTCGCCAGCTCGGCTCCGATCTGGTGGTCGGGTAACGGCAACTGGTTTGGTCCGCCGCAAGCCGGCATCGCGTTGGCCTCCCAAGGGTGGCTTAACATTACCGATGGCACTACTGGCCTAGGCTCGTTGAACATGTCAAGCATGCAGCTTTCATCCTCGGGAACTCAGCCGGCGTGCGCGTCTTCCAACCGCGGTGCGTTCTGGTTTGTGCAAAGTCCGACCGGTACGGCCGACCATCTCCAGGTTTGCAGCAAATCGGCTTCGGACTCCTACGCCTGGACAACAGTTTTCTAGGCGAAGTCCTGTCACTGTTACTACGTAAATGTGCCGTGCGGTTCAATATCGCACGGCACAGCATTGGTCTACCGCGGCCCGTGCTCGTGAGCTTATGTAGCGGCGACCATCGCACGCTCACTTACATCCACTCTCAATTGCGCTAAGTCGTACAACCAGGCCTCGAGCAACGGAAGCTCAGATTCTCCCACAAACCCGTTTTTCACTAACATTTCGTAACACAGCCGTAAGTTGTCGTGGATCGCGTCTAAACCGGGCCGCAAGCTCAGGTTGCCCAGCTTTTCACAAATCGCGCGATTATGCAAATATCCGGGTAATTCATCCGAAAAATCGCGCATCAAGTTATGATCGTTCCTGTCCTGCCATACCGTCGGCGACTCGAACAGAACGCTCCATCCGTTTTCCCAGGCGATGCGCTGTGCAACGAAGCTCCGCCATATATCAGTCATCCGGAACGAGCAGTGTGCGGGCAGATACAAAAGTCCATACGCTTCGGGCCACCAGGTTGTGTTCTGGCTGTTAAACGGGCACCACACGTACGGTCCGAGCGCCACTTCAACATCCTTCCGAAATTTCAACGGCAATGGAAGCACAAGCCGGTAGATTGCATCCACATCGGGATTATCGTCGGCTAAGGCTTGTTGTATCGGGGCGTCAACTTCTTGAGCGGGAAGCGTAGAGATCTCAGGCACTCCCGACATGACCGCATCTAGCGGCAGTCCGCGCGGCCAGATATTCGCATCGGTGAAATACGCATACACGTTCAGCCACCCGCGGCTGTTTACTACAGCACTTCGTCGCTGTCGAGCGCGCTCGTTCCAGAATTCCGGCAAGGGATAATTATCGTCGTCCGTCTCTATGATGATTCGGGATCCTTCGCGCATCGCGAGCAGATATCCGATGTTCTTCCGTGCGTAGTGCCGCTTTGGGCAAAGCTCGGCGAAACGGAATCCGGTCTTGGCCTGACGCTCGAGGCTATAAAAGTCGCAGCCATCGAGAGTAAACGTCGACGGACTTGGTACATCGCCTATAACGTAAAAGCGCATACCGCGGTCCCGGCAACCGGAAGCGATGCTCTTCAAAACGCCGTTCGGAGCGGCGATGGAAGTAACTACAATGCTGGTCTGGTTAGGCATTCGGTAGTTGGCGAGGGCTGGTCAAGCTTACCTGTGATGCGGAGTTTGAACAGACGCCATAGCTGCACGAACGCCTCGTTAAGTGGGCCGGACGATAAACCGGGACTCGCCATCTGGTAAGTGATCGGAACTTCTACAAACTTCAACCCGCGGCAATGTATTTTGATCTCGGTCTGAAAAAAATGGGCGCGCGAATGAATTCCCTTTTCGAGTACCATTTCCAATGTCTCGCGCGTGAACATCTCAAACCCGCTTGTCATGTCATACATCTTTGTGCCAATCAGCAGGTTCGTGAGCAACGTCCCGCCATAGCTTACGATCCGCCGCTTTAAGGAGCTGTTCTCAATCCTGCCGCCTCGCATAAAGCGGCTGCCGAATGCGCAATCGCATCCGTCGAGCATCGGTTGAAAAAATCGCGGAATCTCTTCCGGACGATGGCTGAATCCGGCATCGATCTCGAGAATCCAGTCTGCACCTGAAGCGAGCGCCTCCCGATATCCCCGCATGTAGGCATCGACAACACAGCGATTTTCCGGAGCCCAAACCACGACAAGCCGCGGATCCTGTTTCGCATATGCTTCCAGCAATTCGCGCGTATTGTCGCGCGTCACATTGTCGATAACGGCAAAGAAGCTCGTGCTTCCAACGGGCTCACAGTACTTTAGAACCTCGCTGACGAAGCGTACGCCGTCCGCGCCCTCGTTTGCCATCGGACAAGCAATTGCGAGGGAAATCTCGGAGAGCGATAACTTCCCTTGCGCGCTTTGCATACTGGTTCAGACGCGAGACTCTTCGTGATTGTATCAGCCGGAGCACTCCGCACGCACGCGTACTGGCACCTTTGCTAGAGTTGAGGGCTCGAGGGTTACTGTCCCTCGTTCTTCGTCGCGTAATAGCCGCTGCGCGCCTGGACGCGGTCATCAGACTGATCTACCTTGATTTCAACGTGGCGAAATGAACCATCCCCAAGCGGGCTCGTGGGGATATACGCGATGGAGTACTGATTACGAAGCTCGTCCTGAATCTCTTTGAACGTCTCCTGTAAAGGGTGCTTCTTGTCCACTTTGAAAACGTGCCCGCCGGTCTCTTCCGACATTTTGCGCAGATCGCTCTCGCCTCCGCCGCTAAACATAAACCCTGTCCCGGCATAGAATGCCCGGTCGACATAATAGATGCTGTAAACTATCGCATCCGCCTTCTGCGCTGCCTCGATCGCGTCACTGCGCTTATATGTACTGCCCTGATCTTCGCCATCGGTGATCAGCACCAGCGCCTTTCTTCCTACCTCGCTCTTCAGCTTTTCGTTAGCTGCAAGATAGATTGCGTCGAACAACAACGTGCCTTTCGGTGTTCCGCTCACAGGTACGGGACCGGTATTCACATTCGGAATCGGCCCTCCACTAATGATGGGCGTCTGCCCATCGCCGCGGAGATCCTGCAATGCCGCTGTAAGCAGCCGCGGCGAGCTTGTATAGTCCTGCAACAGAGTTGTATCTTTTCCGAACGAGATCAGAAATGCCTCGTCTTTGGGCCGGATCACGCTCGAGAAGAATTGGGATGCGGCCTGACGTTCGATGTCAATCAGCCGCTCTTGGCTTGCGCTAATGTCGATCAGTAGACCCAACGTCAGCGGAAGATCGCTCTCGCGCGAAAAGCGAGCGATCTTCTGTTCCTTGCCGTCTTCGAACACTTTGAAGTTACTCTCCGACAGGTTCGGGATGAGCGCTCCGCCTTTCTTAGCGCGCACTGTGAAGTAAATGTTGACGACATCGACATTGACGCGAATCGTAGGCTGCTGGCTTGCCGCCTGATCGGGCTGAGCAGCGGGAGCTTGTGCACTCTGCTGAGCCGCTTCGGCCGGCAACATCCACACAGCACTCGACGTCAGTGCCGTCATCAGGATACGGAGAAGAAATCGGACCATACCGCTCATTTCGCTATGATTATCGTCTAAAGCCCAAACCCGGGAGTTCGTTCCGGATCGCCTCTCCGATGGAAGCAGCAACCCGACATCTTCGAAAAGCCGATCCTGTCATGGCCGCGATCATCAGCCGGATCGGTCATTGCGAAATCGCTCGTCGCGAGCCAAATTTCGAGACGTTAGCCCGTTCCATTACGTTCCAACAGCTCAATGGAAAAGCGGCCCGCACCATATTCGACCGCCTCCATCGCGCTGTAGGCACGAGGTTTACGGCCGGCGCCTTCTTACGCCTCACTCCCGACGAACTTCGCGCCTGCGGCCTTTCGCGTCAGAAGATTGCGTCACTCACCGATCTTGCCGAGCACGTCGCACGGCGTCGGATCGATTTTCGTAAACTCAGCCGGCTTCCCGACGACGAGATCATCGAAATTCTGTCGCAGGTCAGAGGCGTCGGTGTCTGGACCGTTCAGATGTTTTTGATCTTCGCACTCGAACGCCCCAACGTCATGCCGCTGAGCGACTTCGGCATTCGAAACGCCGTTCGTAAAGCATATGGACTGAGCGAAATGCCCAAACCCGCCGAACTCGCGGAAATCTCCAGGAACTGGCATCCGTATTGCTCGATTGCCTGCTGGTATCTGTGGCGCAGCTTAGAAGGCCCGGCGGGCATTTGAGCTCATCTCGCTCCCTCCGGACTGCCATCCGCTCCCGTAATATGTAGGTTGGTATGGCAGACAGCAACGAAATTCCAATACCGCCGGCCAACTTCTCCTTTCTGGTCGAATCCATTCTGATGCAAACTCAGATACAGCTTGGACTCATAAAGTTTGGTAGCGAAAAGGACGCGGAAGAGGAGCCGGAGCCCAATCTGCCGCTGGCCCGCCACTCCATCGACATGCTCGCGATGCTCCAGGAAAAAACGCGCGGCAATCTCACCGTCGAAGAGCAGCGTCTCATTGAAAACGGCCTCACCGAGCTGCGCTTCCGCTATGTTCAGATCGCCGATGAACAGAAAAAAAAGACGGGCGGCAAGCCGGAGCCGGCATCCGACGCGCCGAGAATTGTTACATCGGACGGCGGTAAAGGAACGAAGACGGAGTAGATGCTTGGCGAATTCGAGCACGCCTCCATACTCGTGCTCGGCTCCGGGACCAGCGTGGGTGTGCCGATGGTCGGTTGCCGGTGCAAGGTCTGCACCTCCGAAGATCCACGCGACAAACGGTTACGTCCCTCGGTGCTTCTCCGTCTCGGCGAGCACCGCGTTCTGATCGATACCTCGCCCGACTTTCGCTATCAGGCACTGCGCTATGGCATTGACCGTATCGATGCCATCCTCTACACGCACGCACATGCCGATCACATTCTCGGTCTGGACGACGTTCGGCCGTTCAACTTCATGCAAAAACGCGAGATTCCCATCTACGCATCAGCCGACACGCTTGCCGTGATAGAGCGCACGTTCCGCTATGTGTTCGACGAGCATCCCACCGAGTCGAGCCGGCCGCGGCTCACCCGCCATGTCTTTTCCGACCAACCGATCCACGTCGCTGGAATCTGCATCCACCCTATTCGAGTTGCGCACGGGCAAGGCACCGTCCATGGCTTCCGTTTTGGCGACTGCGCTTATCTCACAGATCACAGCGACATCCCGCGGGAGAGCATGGATAAGCTGTCGGGGCTCGACGTTCTGTTTCTCGATGCTCTTCGTCATAACCCGCATCCAACGCATTCGACTGTCGAGGAGTCACTCAAAACCGTAGATGCGCTTAAGCCACGACGCGCTTTCTTTACCCACGTCTCGCACGACCTGTCGCACTCACGTGTCGAGCAGCGCCTTCCCTCGAACGTTCACATTGCGTACGACGGCCTCGAAATCCTCATCGGCCGGGCGGACCGCTCATGACGCGCACGGTCTTCCGTACCCTCGAGGAAGTGCGCGGCCGCTTCGCCCCATGTTCGCTCGCAATCGGGAATTTCGACGGGGTTCACGTCGGTCATCAGGTGCTGATCAATGCGACCGTAAATGCCGCCGGAGAAAAGGGTCTCGCGCCTTCGATTCTCAGCTTCGATCCGCATCCGACTGCCGTGGTTGCTCCGGAGCGGCGGCCGCAGCTGATCTGCAGCCTCGAGGAACGCATCCATCTTCTATTTGCAAGGGGCGTCGAGCAGATTTTCGTGCTGCCGTTCACACCGGACATCGCCGCCATGTCCCCTCGGGAGTTCGTTTCGCAAATTCTCGTTAAGTCCTTGCAAACTAAGGTGGTCGTTGTGGGCGAGAACTTTCTGTTCGGGCACCGGCAGGCGGGGAACGCGCCCATGTTGCGCGCCCTCGGCAGCGAGTTTGGGTTCGAATCGCAACTTCTGCCCCCTGTCATCGTGCGCGGCGAAATCGTCTCGAGCTCGGCCATTCGCCGGCATATCTCGCTTGGCGACGTGTCCCGTGCCGGCCGCTTGCTCGGCCGGTGCTTTTCCGTTGCCGGGCCGGTCGTCTCCGGTCGCGGCGTCGGATCCAAACAAACCGTGCCTACGCTGAACCTTCGCCCCGTGCCCGGCCAGGTGCTTCCGCGGGGAGTTTTCGTAACTGAAACTCTGGATCAAAATACA
>JAFAQG010000866.1 GCA_019246575.1 Acidobacteriaceae bacterium | reverse complement strand
CGCTGCGGCCGTGAATAAACCAGTGCCCGTCCGCATCTCGTTCCGCCCAATCGCCGTGAATCCACAGCCCAGGTACACGCGACCAGTAACTCGCGAGATATCGCTCCGGCTCGTTCCAGAACCCGCGCGCTTGTCCAATCCACGGCTTTCGAATCGCGAGCTCACCGACGCCGGCATGAACCGGCTGCCCCGACTCGTTCACCACGTCCGCGGCAATGCCGGGACAAGCGGCCGCAAAACCGCACGGCTTCATCGGCGCAAGCGGATGATTCGCGAGAATGCCGCCCGAAATCTCTGTGCCGCCCGAGTAATTAATGATCGGCACCGCGGGGGTTCGAACCTCATTGAACAGCCACCACCACGACGCCGTATCCCACGGCTCCCCCGAAGACGCAAAGAACCGCAGGCGTGTCAAATCATGTCCGCGCGTCTGCGGCGTGCCATACCCAGTCAGCTTTCGTATTAGCGATGGCGAGACGCCGAGCACATCCAGACGGTGCTTCGAGGCAAACTCCCATAATCGATCGGGTCGAGGCCAGTCGCACGCGCCGTCATACAACACAACCGTTGCGCCGAGAATCAAGCAGCCATAAATCAGCCACGGCCCCATCATCCACCCGAGATCGGTAATCCACGAGATGCGGTCGCCTTCGTGGATATCCATATTCAGCGCCATATCTTGCGCTGCTTTGATCGGAAAACTGCAATGCGAATGTACGATACCCTTCGGCTCGCCCGTGGTTCCGGAAGAAAAAATGATGAGCAGCGGATCCTCGGCGGCGGTTACTGCGCGTGCCGGTTCGGGGCCGTGGGACGTGTTCGCCTCGCGCGATGCCACTATTAATCGTTCGACGCTCGGACAGCGCTTGAGCGCTTCGTCAACGTTCCGCAGCAGGTCCATCCGCTTACCTGCCCTCACGAAGCTGTCACATGCAATCAGCACCTTCGCGGCTGTCTGGTTTAGCCGCTGCTCGATCGCCGCCGGCCCGTAGCCCGAAAACAACGGGACCGCGATCGCACCGATTCTCGCGAGCGCGAGCAGCATGACGACCGTTTCCCCGACCATCGGCATGTAGATCCCGACGCGGTCGCCCTTTTCGATCCCGGACGCTCTCAAACCGGTCACACGCCGCGCAACCTCACGGCGCAGTTCTCCATAAGTGAGCGTGCGTACATCGCCGTCTTCCGATTCGGAGATTACCGCCGTTCGCGATGCATCATGCTGCAAACAGCTTTCGGTGATGTTGAGCTTGGCGTTCACGCACCACTCGGGCCATTCCACCCCGCGCGACAGATCGAGAATCGACGTGTACGGCTCATCGAAACGAATGTTCAGAAAGCGCAATACCTGTTGCGTAAACCAGCTGACATCGTCGACAGAGCGCCGGTACAGCTCTTCGTAATCGCGCAACGAACTAAGCCGCAGGAATTCGGTCAGCCTTGCACGCTCGATGACATCCGGTGTGGGATACCACGCGAAATCGCTCATTTCCCCGCGACCTTACTCTTTTGCAAAAGAGACGCATTTCGACGCACGCCCGATCCCGCGCCCCAGACATCCGTCCCGAGTGCATTTAACTGCCCCCGCGTGATATCGGCCACTACTGCTTCGTGCGCCGCAATGGAATTGCGCTTCCGGATCGCATCCACAACCGGCTTTAAGAGCATCTCGATATCCCTCGGCACCTCCTTCGAGCTGCTCGCCGCCAAATAAACCAGCCGAGTCGACCGTTCCAATACACCGCGCAACAGCATCTCGAATTCGCGATTGTGCGCCATGCGCGCAATCTGCATGTGAAACGCCTGGTTCGCCTCGATGAACCGATCAAGCCCGTTGCGCATTCTCGCCGCCTCGAGCGTTTCGCTGTACGCCGCCTCGAGCGCTTCGATCTCTTCCGCTTCCGCACGTAGCGCCGCCAGTTCCGCCGCGATGCCCTCCAGCACGATTCGCGTCTCCAACAGATCGCGAACCGCGCGAAAACTCAACTCCGGAACAAAATATCCTCGCCGCGGCACCACTTCGAGTAGTTGCTCATTGTGCAAACGGTTACACGCCTCGCGAAACGGAGTACGGCCAATCCCGTAGCGTGACAAAATCTCGCTCTCGACGAGGAAACTGCCCTCCGGGAATTCGCCGTGGAGAATGCCGTGCTTCAAGAGCCGGTAGGCGCGGTCCGCCAAAGTTCCGTCCCCAAAGTTTTTGGTCCTGGTACGCGGCATTTCGAGCCTAACTGTTTTCGTCCTTAAATAT
>JAFAQG010000647.1 GCA_019246575.1 Acidobacteriaceae bacterium | reverse complement strand
GGCCCTCATCTCGCGGACGAGATCAGCAAGGAATCTTGGCTTCAGGCGCGTCACATCCAGAATTGGATTTCCGTAGGCGATACCAACTCCAGTGCAACTATCTCGACCGATGCCTCATTTGTAAGACTCTCGGACGGCGCCGTTCGCGGCGAAATGCTGCGCGCTGCGCGGTACACGTCCGTCAAGGTCGTTCGCGGTGACACCGTGGCTTCGATGGATTATCCGCCTCCGGGTACGTACACTTTCAAATATTCGATTAGCTCCGGCAACAGTGATTGGCGGCGCAATCGTTCGTACGAGACAGGTCTGGACTTCAACAATCCTTTGTTGCCAGTAAGCGTAGTCGATAATCTCTCGAAAAAAACATTGCCGCCCTCGCAATCGTTCCTCTCGATTGAGGGCGACGACATTGTCCTGAGCGCGCTGAAGAAGGCCGATGATAGTGACGGCATCGTAGCGCGATTCTACGAAGTAGCCGGCAATCGAGCAGACACTCCAATCAACTTTCTCGGCCGTGTCCGGCGAACTCGCGAAATCAACCTTCTGGAGCAATCCGGCTCAGGGGGTACCTACAAATCCACTGTTTCCTTGAAGCCGTTTGAGATCAAAACCATCCTGTTGCAGTAGAAATAGGCATGAGTCGATGCGACTGAAGGATCAAGTAGCCGTAATCACAGGCGCGGGTAGCGGCATCGGGCGTGCCATCGCGCTCGGGATGGCCCGAGAGGGTGCGCTGGTCGTTGTAAATGACCGTCCCAAACGGGTACTGCGGAAAAAACAGCCGCTGACATTTCCGCCGCGAACGGCACTGCCTTTCCTCACTCCTGTGACCTTGGCGATTTCTCGTCGCATGAAAGTCTGATTCGGAATGCTATAGAGCGGTTCGGCACACTTGACATTCTCGTCAACAACGCTGCCATTCAGAAAAGACAGCCGTTCCTCGACGCAACACTGAGTACTTGGACAGAGATGTTCGCTGTGAATCTTCAAGCGCCTTTCTTTCTCAGTCAAGCGGCAGCGCGACATATGACAAAGCAACGGAGAGGCAAAATCGTGAATATTGCCAGCATCCACGACACTGTCGCACTGAGTAAGTCGTCTATTTATTCGATCACTAAAGGGGGACTGCGAATGTTGACGCGCTCGCTGGCACTCGAACTGTCAGAATACAACGTGCACGTAAACGCAATTTCGCCTGGAGCGATTCGCACGAACATGAACCGCGCTGCTCTAGCGGATCCGGCGCATGAGCAGGACACACTTAAGAAAATTCCACTTGGAAGAATTGGCGATCCGCAGGACCTTGTTGGTGCTGCAGTCTTTCTCGCTTCTTCCGAGTCGGACTATATCACCGGCTCTACTTTGTATGTCGATGGCGGCATTCTTCTTCAATAAGAGCCGATGTTGATCTAGGAGGCTCTTGGTATGCGACCCCTGATCATCAGTTGAACCGGGCAATATGACCGATATATGCGAACGGTACAGCCCGTTATATGCCGGTGCGATCTACGCAGTGTTCCACATGCTGCGATGTCGTAGGCTATCAAATGCTTTCCTGCGCAGAGCGGCTGTCGTACGAGCAACGAATCGCTGCCGAAATCATCGCCCACCCGGGCCTAACCAGCCGCCCCTGTTGAAGTCAGAGAAAGCGGTTCAGCTATGGTGATTCTCACCCGCTTACGCTCCGAGGTACACGTTGCGGGGCGAATTGCATTACGTAAATCAGCGTACTGGCGGCACCAAGCGTCGTTACTGCAATGAGCTCCGGCCGTGGCTGCGATGTTGCCCAAGCAGTGATCTACCCAAACGTTCGTTACCTTTTTGCCTTGTACTCCACACCATCGAGCCGCTGATCCTGATTGAGGCATGCGTTTCTTTGCCCGTAACTGGGTACTTGTGCAGTGCGCGCGTGAGCGAATTTGTTCACAGTCGAGTCGAAGATTTCCATCTCGCGCTACACGAGACGTGCATGCTCAAGCGGAAGGGCTTCGCACCAGGAGACCGCCGGGCCATCACACGGAAATTTCCGAGACGTTTAACTCGCCTCCGAATAGCACCAAGAGAATGGACTCGCCTTTTTCGTAAACTACCGGGGCGCTTTGCGGGCGCGTGACAGTGACGGTTTGCCGTTTGGGATCGACGCTCCAAAACTCTTGCGCTCCGGTCGAGAGTTAGAGAGCAGCTTTCTCCCGGATTTCCTGTTTGGTATTCGAAGGCGATAATACCTCGATGACCAATTCCGGAGACCCGTGAAGATTGTCGTCGCGTCGGTTGGCTCCCACCGGTGCCGAGACACGAAGGCTACATCGGCTCTGCGCAAATCGTATTCCGGGAGCGCGCGGAATGCGACTTCCGACTCGACCACGCCCAAGTGTTCGGCTTTGGGACGCAGCAGGCGTACCA
>JAFAQG010000263.1 GCA_019246575.1 Acidobacteriaceae bacterium | reverse complement strand
TCCGTGGCGTTGAATAGCGTCGTCTTGACGTAATCCACGGCGGTCCGAAGATATACGTGAGAGGACAACCGGGAATCGAATCCGGCTCCGCCGCCAAGCGCGAAGCCGCCTTCGCTGGGAACAAGATCGGTGGCCGCCAGATTTGTTCCATTCACGGATGCATTGACTTTCGCGGCTGCATAGGCGCCGCCGACCAGCGGCCGCACGAAGGGTTGCACATATGCGCTGCGCCGCAGCGTAAATTGCGGCCCGAACATGAAGGTATAGAGCTGCCCGCTGGCTTTGGCGACATACTTCGTGGTCCAGTCCGGCGGGAGAAAACCGAGTGTTTTCAGTTGGGGAGTAACGTCCAGGGCCAAAGCCGGATAAGAGCCGGTGAGAGTAAAAATACCGCTAAACCAGCTATTCAGATTTTCCTGAACGCCGATGTTGAAGCCGTTCGTGTTCACGTGGTTTCCGACGTTCACGTTGGGAAGGCCATTGGAACTCGTAAGCAGGTTCGCTTGCGTTTGCAAGCCCGCCAGATCGACGCGCGTGTACTGGTATCCGCCCGATACTTCCCAGGGCGACGATCCCTCCTGCGCGGCGGCGAATCCGGCCCATGCGCACAGCCCGAAAGCGAGGCAGGCGACCTTCGTCATTAGATAGAGTCTCATAGTCCATACAGAAAGTGCCGCTGAATCGGTTTGCTCTCAGGGCCGATGAGTTCTTCGGACCGCGGGCTCAAAGGCAGGCTCAAAGGCCGCGCAATACCTTGCAACTTATCTCTATATCGAGCATCTCTATATCGAGAGGTTAAAACCCACGGAAAAGAAACCCGCCAAAGCGCCGCCCGGCGTCCATCTCTGGCTGCTGCTATGGAAAGCAGCCAGGTCGGTGGAAGCCTTCGCGTACGGCAGCGTACGAGCCACCGGGCTGGGACTCAGCGATTTCGGCGTGCTCGAGGCGCTGCTTCATAAGGGACCTTTGCCGGTGAACGCACTGCGCCAACGGGTGTTGCTGAGCAGCGGATCGATCACCGCGGCGGTGGACCGATTGGAGCAGAAAGGCCTGGTTCGGCGGGCCGCCACGCCGGAGGACCGGCGCTCGCGCATCGTGCACCTGACCGGCGAAGGATCGGAATTGATCTCGCAGCTGTTCGCGGCTCATGCGGGCGACATGGAACAGGCGTTTTCCTGTCTGAGCGCCCCCGAGCGGGCGGTTTTCGCCGACCTGCTGCGCAAATTAGGGCGTGGATTGGACGCGCGCCCGGCGGGTAATTGAACGCCCGAATCGCAATTTCAAAAGGAGTACATCGCAATGTCGGAACAAAAGAAAGTATTAGGCGTTTACGGAGCAGCCGGCTCGCATTGGGTAGGAGACGGGTTTCCGGTCCGCACGCTTATTCCCTCGGCCGGGTTCACAGACTTGAGCCCGTTCTTAATGCTGGATTACGCGGGACCCGCTCATTTCACGCCTTCAACCCGGCCCCGCGGCGTCGAACGGCACCCGCACCGCGGCTTCGAGACGGTGACGATCGCTTACCAGGGCAGCGTGGATCATCGGGATTCGGCGGGCAATTCCGGAACGATTGATCCGGGCGACGTGCAATGGATGACAGCGGCTTCCGGCGTGATCCATGAAGAGATGCACGGCAAAGACTTCACCGCGCGCGGCGGCGATTTCGAGATGGTGCAACTCTGGGTGAATCTTCCGGCGGCGCACAAGATGTCCAAACCCGGGTACCAGGGAATCGCGAGCGCCGACATCCCGGCCGTGGCGCTCGGCTCTCGAGCGTTCGCGCGAGTAATTGCCGGCGTGTTGCAGGGCACGAAAGGGCCGGCTAAGACCTTCACTCCGGTGAATGTTTTCGACGTTCGCTTGGAGGCCGGAGGCCGCGGCGAACTGGCTCTTCCGGCGGGCCACAATGCCGCCGTCGTGCTGCTCAGAGGGCAAGTTGCCGTAAACGGGACAACGCTCCAGGGCCAAGCCCGAATTGCACCGCTGAGCCTTGCGGGCGAGACCGTGGCGCTCGAAGCTGCAAGCGATTCGCTGCTGCTCGTCTTGAGCGGCGAACCGATTAACGAGCCGGTCGCGAGCTACGGACCATTCGTGATGAACACCGAAGCCGAGATACGGCAAGCATTCGAGGATTATCGG
>JAFAQG010000674.1 GCA_019246575.1 Acidobacteriaceae bacterium | reverse complement strand
TCGATAATCGCTGCCACGAATCGGTACGGAACTCCGTATTGGGCCGCGTAATAGCTCGCCCACCGCATCTCCGCCGCGCGGAATTTGAGAGATTCCGAGGGCCTCTGGCTCTCCGCTCTGCAAAGCGTTACCGCGACGGCGAGCACGCAAACCGACCGTTTCACAACACCGCCTCTTCGCGGAGACTCGCCGCTTTGGCTCTGGCGTTGTGCACGAGAGAGGCGAACGCGTCCTGTAAGGTCAGCCGCTTGCGGTCTTCCCGCGTTTTGGCGAGGAATGGCAATAATAAATCCCGCTTCTCGGTTGCGAGCTCGGTAATACCGAGAATGTCAAGTACTTGCTCGAACTCGATCATCTCCGCGATGGACGGTGCCTTCTCCATGCGATACGCGCGGAGCGCCTGGGACAGGCCGGCGATAGTACGCTGCAGGTCTCGGTTTCGAGTTCGGCTGTGCGCGCGCAGGATGTCGGCTTCACGCTCGACAGTCGGAAATTCGGCGCGCAGGTAGGCGCAACGGCGCCGCAGCGGATCGCCGATTCGGCGTACTTCGTTCGAGGTGAGAATCACGAACGGAATCGTCTTGTGCGGCACGGTGCCCAGCTTCGGAATCGAAATTTGCCACTCCGAAAGAATCTCGAGCAGCATGCTCTCGAACTCCTCATCGACTTTGTCCACTTCGTCGATCAGCAGAACGCACGGACGCGGGTGATGCTGCACGGCCCGCATGAGCGGCCCCGGCACGAAGAAATCGAGGGTGTGCAGCCGTGCCCGAATCGCATCCCAGTCGGTTCCGATTTTGTCCGATTGAGTTTCGAGAAACAACTGCTGGAGCGCCGTGTCGAAGCGCCCGATCGCTTTTTCCTCGTCGATCCCTGGGTAGCATTGGAGCCGTTCGACCGTGCTGTCGAGAGCGAAGGCCACCGCCCCGGCTAGCGCGGTTTTCCCGCAGCCCGGCGGACCTTCGATCAGTATCGGTTTATGAAGGACTCCCGCCACGTAGACCTGGCGCAACGTGTTCTCGTCGACGATGTACCTCGCCTGCTCGAATTTCGCGCCCAACTCGTCTACGGGCGGGAAGCACGTTGCTTCTGCCTCTCTGGATTTGAGAGGCGGGTCCTCGGGTGCTTCTGCATGTTCCGTCAATTCCGGGCAACAATTCGTGTGGACCATGGCTTCCGTGTACTCCGCTCGCGGTCTCCTCCCGTTTATAGGCGAAGCCGGAGATTCCGCCAAAGGGCATGATGATCTTTGTAAGTGATGGTTCAGGAATGGCAGCTTCGGGCGAGTCGCCGCGGATCGTCTGATGAATTCACGCGAGCATCAGAAGAAATCGTTCGGAACCGACGTTTGCGGATTGATTTGCCGACTGGCAAATATTCTCGGGCTTTTTGAGCTCGCTGCCGCAGTGTGACCGTACGCGATTCGCCTTTTCGTGTTGGGAGTCCGGGTTAATGGGCTATCGGTCGCCGGCCGCTCTCGCTCAATAAAGGTGTCTCAGGGTATCCGCAAGCGTTGCGCCACTTCGGGTCCGCATTGCGCGTACTGGCGGTAATTCCACGTGTAGATCGCTTCTGCATCGGCCTTGAGAGCACAGTGGGCGAGCATTGCGTCATAGATCCCGCCGCCGACAATTCCCCGAGCCGCCGATCTGTCGAGTGCATTCACGTATTCATCGCCGTCTAAAGCGATCAGCGACAGCCGCTCGCGCACCGTGCCGATGAACAGCATGGCTTGCTCGCCACTGATCCGGTGCCTTCCTGGCATGCGCGTTAAGGTCGAGAACACCTCAACGAGACTGTGCGCTCCGCAGCAGCCGCTTGCCGTGTCGAATTGGATGAACAATTCCATGCTGGCTCTGTGGTGAATGTGATCGCCGTAGAAAACGGGGACCAGCACTGAAGTATCGAAAAACGCCTTCATTCGCCGCTGCCGAGGTTCGCTACATCGCGTTCTTCGCGGATCTGCTCCAACACGTCATCCGTTGCGGAAGCGGTGAGCGGCTGCCCCGTGTAAAAAACCCAAATGCCGTGCTCTTTTGTCAGCGGTCCAGTTCCGCGGACGGGGCGCAATGTGATTTGTTCTCCAGCGTGCTCCATGTCAAGAGAATCGCCAGGCTCCAAACGCAATTCCTCGCGGAGCGGTTTTGGTATCACGATCCGCCCGGCCTTATCAAGTACGAGTCGAATGCCCATTTTGGTAAAATGTGTTGGGTCGAGCCACTGATCTATTCCATTCTAACTTCATTACGAACGGTCCGCGGATATCCGCTTCTCGGCCCGTATGGGCAGCGCGGCTGCAAAACCGGCCACCGCGTTTGCAAACTCCGCAATTAAATTTGTTCATTAACGATTTTCGGCGCGGTGCACTTCCGTCGAGGAGTTCAGCGACGATCTCGGCGTCTCCCGAGACACAATTTACGCGTGGGATTTAGGCCAAGTCCTTGCCGGTGCATCAGATCTACGGTTTGTGAAAATTCAACATGTCCCCGATCACGCTTATTGCGCGACTCGTGCAGATCAGAAACCATCAGCTCCGAGACCCGAAGAACAGCGAGTTGGACATAAACTGCGCCGTTCGTTTCGATTGGCGGAGCGTTCTCGATAGGCATATGGTTTCTCAAACGGTAGGCACGGCATCTGATCATGCAGCAGTCATAACGCAACAACAGAGCACTTTCTTTGCTCACCGCATCACGTTGGAAGGCCTCGGCGAAGGAGCGCTCGCGCAATCGCTTTCCACGGCGCGCGTGGACATGAATCCACATCAGGTCGATGCTGCGCTATTCGCTCTGGGATCACCGCTTTCGAAAGGCGTCCTGCTTGCGGACGAAGTCGGACTTGGCAAAACCATAGAGGCAAGCCTTGTCATCGCACAGCGGTGGGCGGAACGGAAGAGGCGCATTCTGCTCATCGTGCCCGCCAGCCTGCGCAAGCAGTGGAGCCAGGAGCTCGCTGAAAAATTTTCGTTGCCATCGCTGATTGTTGAGGCGAAGAGTTACCGGGAGATTCGCAAATCGGGTGTAGCCCGGCCGTTTGATCGGATTGGCGAAATTGTCATCACCTCGTATGAATTCGCTGCCAGTAAGGCGGAAGAAATCACTCACGTGCACTGGGATCTCGTTGTTTATGACGAAGCGCACCGGCTGAGAAACGTTTATAAGCAAGGAGCATCCCTCCGCGCGAAAAGGCTGCGCGAGGCGACGCGCCGCTTTTTCAAGCTCCTGCTCACAGCGACTCCGCTCCAGAACTCTTTTATGGAGCTCTATGGTCTGGTGTCCGTCATCGACGAACACTTTTTTGGCGATGAGAAATCGTTCCGCGCCTATCTCAACGGCAGCTCGTCGGCCAACTCGTTCGTGTTCCTGCGAAAGCGTCTGGAGCCGATCTGCAAGCGGACGCTGCGGCGCCAGGTCCAGCAGGCTGGGCTGATCAAATACACCGAGCGCGTTCCGCTGACCTTCCAATTCGAGGCCTCCGACGACGAGATG
>JAFAQG010000811.1 GCA_019246575.1 Acidobacteriaceae bacterium | reverse complement strand
CCCGGTCCTCTCTACCTGGATCATGAAGGAGAAAACCGCGGAAGAACGCCTGCTCGCAAAACTCAACCGCGTCTACACGAAATACCTCAACACCACTCTCCGCCTTCGATGGCCGCTGGCAATTGGCTACCTCGCGGTGTCGGTCTTGTTCATCTGGATCGTCCTGCCCCGCATGGGAACCGAAATCTTCCCTGATGTCAAAGCCCCGCTTCTCCAGATCCGCTTGCGTGCGCCGACGGGGACCCGCATCGAAGAAACCGAACCGCTGGTCCTCAAAGCCATCGATGTGATCAACCAGACGGCCGGCATCGACAACGTCCAAATCACGAGCGACTACCTCGGAACACAACCGGCAAGCTATCCCGTCGATCTCATCTATTTGTTCACCGCAGGCCCGCAAGAGGCTGTCGTGCGCGTTGCACTCAGGCAAAATCTCAGAGGCGACGAAGCGCTCCGCGAGCGAATCCGCGGCGCTCTCCACAAGGCTTTGCCGCAGCTACAAGTCTCCTTCGAAGCCGGCGACATCATCAGCCAGGTCATGAGCTTCGGCTCTCCAACCCCGGTCAATGTCGCCATCCAGGGTCCCGCGCTCGCAGACGATTACAGCTTCGCGAAAAAAGTTTTCGAACAGCTGAAAGGGCTGTCTTTTTTGCGCGATCTCCAGTTTGCGCAGACGATGGACTACCCTACAGTCGAAGCCGAGATCGACCGCGAACGCGCCGGCCAATTTGGCTTAACCATGGCGAATATCGCACAATCGTTCGAAACCGCTACCGCATCCTCGCGATTTACCAGTCCGAACTATTGGCGCGACCCCAAATCGGGGAACGCATTCCAGGTCCAGGTCGAATACCCGCAACATCGAATGCAAACGCTCTCCGATATGCGCTCCATTCCGGTCATGATGCCAGGCGAGAGTCAACCCTATCTCGGCGACGTCGCAGCCATTCGCGCCGCGACCATGCCCGGAGAAATCGACCGCTATAACGGCCAGCGGATCATCGCCCTCACCGCAAATCTTCACAATCTCCCGTTGGGCAACACCATTCACCCGCTCGAGCAAGCAATCGAACGGGCCGGCAGTCAGCCGCGGGGCGTGAGCGTTCACTTGCGCGGCCAGGCGCCCGGACTCGAACAGACCCTGAGCGGATTGCGTATCGGGTTGCTGCTCGCAATCGTAGTCATTTTTCTTCTTCTCGCCGCAAGTTTTCAATCGTTCCGGCTTTCACTGGCGATCATTCTAACCACACCCGCTGTACTTTGTGGTGTCCTGCTTATGCTGTTACTCACGGGAACAACGCTGAACGTGCAGTCCTTCATCGGCGCAATCATGGCTCTCGGCATCGCGGTTGCCAACTCGATTCTGCTGCTCTCGTTCGCCGAACGCAGCCGCCTCACTGAGCATCGGTCTTCTATCGACGCGTCGCGCGAAGCAGCCTCCAGCCGCTTACGCCCTATTCTCATGACCGCAAGCGCCATGATCTGCGGCATGCTCCCCATGGCGTTTGGATTCGGCGAGGGCGGCAGCCAAACCGCCCCACTGGGGCGGGCCGTCATCGGCGGGCTGCTGCTCGCGACGTTTGCAACCTTGACCTTCCTTCCCGCCATTTACTCCATCTTGCAAACGAGAGCATCTACTCATTCGCCGTCGTTAAACCCCGACGATCCTTTGAGTCGCTACTATGAACAGCCGCACGCATCGTAAATCGGTTCGTGTAGCCGGCATCCTGCTCCTTGCTTCACAGACTGCGGTATTTGCGCAGAACATCCGGTTCGTTCGCGTCACCTCGAAGCGCGTCGAGCGCACTACACAGCTCCCCGGAGAGTTCTACCCGTTTCTCAGCGTTCAGATCCACGCGAAAGTGCCCGGCTATGTAGAAAAGGTCGCGGTCGATCGAGGCAGCTTCGTCAAAAAAGGCGACCTGCTGGTTCAGTTGAGCGCCCCGGAAATGACGGCCCGCATCGCTGAGGCGCAAGCGAAACTCACCTCCGCCGAATCCGAACAGGCGCAAGCCGAGGCTCAACTCGCCGCCGCAGAAAGCACTCTCACGCGCATGGTGGAAGCATCAAAAACTCCGGGCGCAGTCGCGGGAAACGACATCATTCAGTCCCAACAACAGGTCGCGGCAGAGCGTGCGTCACTTCGTTCCCGCCAACAGACCGTCGAGTCCTTCAAAAGCAATTTGCAAGCACAGCGGGATCTCGCCGCCTACCTGCGCGTCACCGCGCCTTTCGATGGCGTGATCTCAACTCGCTACGTTCACCCCGGTGCTCTCGTGGGTCCTGGATCCGACGCGCCGCTGCTCCAGCTCGATCAGATCTCGCGTTTACGGCTGAGCGTGGCCGTTCCCGAAGCTGACCTCGCCGCAATCGCAACCGAAACCAAGGTCGAATTCAAAGTACCCGCCCATCCCAACCGCACCTTCTCCGGGATCCTCGCGCGACCCGCCTATACCCTCGATGTAAAAACGCGAACCATGCCTGTCGAGCTCGATGTGATGAACCCGCAGCGCCTCCTTGCGCCGGGTATGTATCCTTCGGTGCTCTGGCCCGTCGAACGTGCCCGCGCGTCGCTATTCGTACCGCCCGCAAGTATCGTGACCACTACGGAAAGGGTTTTCGTTATTCGCAACAATCATGGCCGCGCGCAATGGGTCGACGTTCGCCGCGGATCGACGGCAGGAGATCTGGTCGAAGTTTCCGGTGATCTGAAAGCCGGCGACGAAATCGTTGAGCATGCAACCGACGAAATCCGCGACGGAACACCGTTGCCTGGATCACGTAAATGAATCGACTCCATGCCGTGCTTGAGATCTATCATCGAGGCGGATCTTTTCCGGTATTCGGGAAAGCGCGATAGGAAATCACTCGCTCGCGTGGCGCGGACCATCGCCGGCGCGAAGTTCTCCGTGCTGCTGCGCGTGTGCCAGTATCTGCGCCAGAAACAAGGCGCAAAAATTCCCTATGTCATCGTACGCAGATTTCTGCGCCATTACAGCATCAAATACGGATTCGATATCAGCGATTCGACGATCATCGGCCCAGGTCTGTATCTGGGGCACTTTGGCGGAGTCATCATCAATCCTGCTGCTGTACTCGGGTCGAACATAAACATCATGCCGGGCGTCACCATTGGTCAAACGAATCGGGGGCCTAGAAAAGGCACGCCCAGAATCGGGAATCGGGTCTGGATCGGAACTCACGCCGTCATCGTAGGGAACGTCACCATCGGCGATGATGCGCTGATTGCACCCGGCGCCTACGTGACCTTCGACGTACCCGCGTCCGCCGTAGTCGTGGGCAACCCCGGACAAGTTGTCTCCTATCACGGCACTGCTCATTACATCTGCAACATCCTGGGCGACTCCGACTGAGCCGGTGAGGCTTTGCTCGTCCTAGTACCACCCGCACCTGTGATTTTTGGCAGAACGGACTATACTACCTCCCCTGGAGGTCTGCCGTTTGAGGACTGGTCTCTTGCTACTTGGTTTCTCTGTTGTCGTTTCGCACGCGCTCCCGCTGGGGCCGCAAACTCGGCCGACCGATGCGTCTGCCGCGCCGACTCTTACCTTTCGGCCGGTGAGTCTCAATGATTCACCGAACATGATCGGCGGCGAGGCGCTTCGTCTGCTCATTCCAGCGAACTGGCAGTTCGACGGCGAGATAGTGTGGCGCAACAATCCGGCTTACCCCGCCGCCGTGAAGGCGCGCACCTTCAACCCTAAAGGAGTGGAAGAGATCGGCGTCATGCCGAACCTGCTCTTTTACTGGAATCCCTACGTCACCTTGTACTTTCCGATCGGAGGCACATATCTCGGCAACGAAGTTCGCCGGCCAGTCCTAGAGCCCATCGCCGCGCTCCGAACCTTCGTGCTTCCGCGCTACTGGCCCAACCTGCGCGACGCCCGAGTCGTCGCGCAACAGGACCTCCCCGAACTCGCTGCACTCGGTCCGCTTAAATACCCGGACCTCAAACAGACCGGACGATTTCGGGCGGGCAAATTGCGTCTCGAGTACTTCGAGCGCGGCGTTCCTGTTGAGCAGGACGTCTACTGCCTCACTGTGGCGTTTGATTCACAGGTCAACGGCACAATATCGACCTTCTGGGGCATCGATGAGATTCGATATTCTAAAGCGCCGAAAGGAAAGCTCGACGAGCAATACAAGTTGATGGAGACGATCGGTTGCTCCACTAAACTCAATCTGCGCTGGTTCGCTCGCTATCAGCAACTTACTCAAATACTCATGCAAAATGAGATGAATGCGAGTAACCGCGCGGTCGAACTCAGCCGCTATCTAGCGCGAACGAACGATCACATCACGTCCACCATCCGGCAAGCCTACGAAAACCATGAGGCCGCCATGGACCGGATTAACGAGCGTTTCGATACTTACATCCGCGGCGTCGAAGACTATCGTAACCCGTCTTCGGATTCCGTTGTACAACTCCCGTCCGGCTACACCGAGGCATGGACCAACAGCAACGGCGAATATCTGTTATCGAACGACGTGAACTTCAACCCCAACCTGAAATCGAATCAGGGCTGGCAGCGCTTGCCGAAGCAGCGGTAAGACCCGTTTGGGGCATGGGAACGAGGCGCTTGCACGATGCTTTCTTTCGTCAGGCGCTGGACGATTACTTCAGCCAGGTGTCACTGCGGAGTGGTCTTGCTTTCGAGCGTATGCACGCAAAGCTGAATCGAACGTTACGAGCGTTGCTTGACTCTGCCTTGCATATGCGAGCAGGTAGCAGTCGCCGACCCACTTCGAAGCGGGTTTCGCTCCGAACGGTTGCATAATTTGACGGAATATCGCATCAAGACCTCGCGGCT
>JAFAQG010000360.1 GCA_019246575.1 Acidobacteriaceae bacterium | reverse complement strand
TAACCGCTTACGACGGTTTCACACAGGCCAACCCGCTTCCCTACGCACAAGAGTGGAACTTTGGCGTCCAACACTTGCTCGCAAAGGAGCTGATTGCCGAGATCAATTACGTCGGCTCCCGCGGCGTGCATTTGGCAGTAAACCTACCCACCAACACGGTGCCCTATGATCCTGCTCTCGATACCGCTGTCGCTCGAGCCAATACGACCTCTGCCACTCAACAGGTTAGGCCGTTTCCGAAAATCGGCAGCTTCAATTCGCTAAACATGGAAGGAGTTTCCAGCTATCACGCGCTGCAGGCCGGCATCCGCCGTCAGTACGGAGACAACCTGACCTTTCTCGCCAATTACACCTTCTCGAAATCCATTGACGATGCCACCGGGACGTTCGCGTTCTCGCAGCCCTCTGGGCTGAATCTTGGCCAATTTCCAAACCAATTTCTGTCCATCAATAAAGGCTTGAGCGAATTCGACCGCACGCACAGTCTCACTGCCGCGCTCCAGTTCAAAACGAAGGGAAACCGCTGGGTTCGGAACGTCGAGTTCTATCCCATCTTCATGGCGCGTAGCGGAATGCCGTTTTACATTGGACAGACCAATGCGAACCCTGCCCAGACGGGCACCAATCAGCAGCGGCCTAACTATCTGTACCCTACTGTGAGTCTGTACGCCGGGATGGTTCCGAACGGAACGGGCATCCAATACTTGGTGCCCGTGAGCGCGCCGTATTTCCCGCTTGGGCCCACCGGCCCGTTCTTCATCGGGAGCAACAGACAGCAGGTTCTGCCGGCCGGTATCGGAAATCTGGGCCGTAACGTAGTCCGTGGCCCCGGCGAATTCGACCTCGACCTCTCTGTCGGCCGTGCCTTCGATCTCACTGAGAAGCTCAAGTTTACGATTCGCGGCGAGGCCTATAACGCCCTCAATCACACGAATTTTCAGGCGCCCAGCTCCACGACATCGACGTTCATCACGCTGAACTCGAACCCCGGCGGACAGCCCTTCTGGAACTCGCCGAGCTTCGGGCTTATCACGGCTGCAAATCAGTCCCGGTTTTTACAGCTCGCAGCTCGCTTCGATTTCTGATCCACTATCATTCGATAGTGAACCGCCGCGAGTTCATCGCCATCAGCGGAGCACTGCTCGCGAAACCGAACACTGGTCCCGTATCGCTGCTCACCTTCGCACCCGCGGATGCCTCCGCCGTGCGTCGCGCCGCAGCGGCGCGCTCGGCGCTGCTCAACAGGTTCGTCGATCCCGCACTCAAATCCGGCCCCTGGAGCGTCACGTTCCACCGTCCAACCGGCAATTTGACGAAAGCCGGCCCGAACGACTATTTCAGTGAAGGGCCGTACTGGTGGCCTGATCCCAAAAACTCGAACGGGCCATACATCCGTCGTGACGGTGAGCGAAACCCGGACCGCTTTCAGGCCAATCACGACGACCTCGGACACATGTCCGAAGCGGTTCTCTCGCTGGGCATCGGCGCATTTTTCCTGAACAGGCCGGATTGCGGCCGGCACGCCTCCCTCATTCTGAACACGTGGTTCATCGACCCGAAGACACGCATGAACCCGAACCTCGAATTCGGACAGGCGATCCGCGGTGTCACAACCGGACGCGGAACGGGCCTGATCGACACGGTCTCGCTCATTCGCGCCATCCAGGGAATCGTTTTGCTTGAGGCGGCGGGCGCAATCGACCCGGCGCTCGCTCGTGAGCTGCGGCAATGGTCCGCAACCTTTGTTCAGTGGATGACAACCAGCAGCAAAGGCTTAGCCGAGAAAAGATCCGGTAACAATCACTCGACGTGGTGGACTGCTCAAGTCGCCGCGCATGCTGTCTTCACAGGCGATCGCGCGCTCCAGCAACTCGCCTGGGACTACTATGGCAACTATCTCGTCCCCACCGAAATTCGCCCGGACGGAAGCTGCCCGCGCGAGGAGGCCCGAACGAAATCCTTATCGTATTCATCGATGAACCTGGATGCTTTCGCCACTATTTGCCGTCTGGCCCAAGTCGCTGGTGTTGACCTGTGGCATTTCAAGACGGCGCAAGGCATCGGAGTGGAGAGAGCCTTCCATTACCTGGCTCCGTTCGTTTCGCATCCCGACACTTGGCGAAAACAGCAGATCGAAGCCTACGACCCGGGTTCTTACGTCTTCCCGGGCCTCGCGGGTGTGGGACTCTCCTCGCCGAAACTGCTCGCCGCCTACGAAAACATCCCGCGCGCCGAAACACCCTGGGTGCAGTTCATCGATCTGCTCGTGCGCGCGTCCTCGTCGCGCTCAGGCGTGCGAAGATAGCGCAACAACACAAGCGCGGCTACGCGTACCGCCGCAGCATCGTCGCCAGATTCTGAGAAAACGCGGAGCGCGCAATCACCACGTTGCAGCCTTTCTCCTGCGCCGCCTGCTTCAGATCCGCCTGCACATGCGACACGTATCCGAGCACATTGATCTTGCTGGTTTCGCTGTCACTCTTGAGCCGCGAAATCAGCTCGAGCGCATCCGTCGCGTTCGTGTTCAGATCGACAATGATGACCGCTGGATTGTCTTTGGCGTGGGTCAAAGCTTCCTGCTGCGACTTGGCAAAGACTACGTCGAGTCCGGCGCGCTTCGCCGCTTCCTGAATCTTTACGACAAACATCAAGTCATTCAGTACGGCGACAATTTTCTTCCTACCGTTTGTCATGCAGGCGACTGAGGGGCGAAGGCTAATCTTA
>JAFAQG010000212.1 GCA_019246575.1 Acidobacteriaceae bacterium | reverse complement strand
ACCCTTGAATAATGCGCTTTGTGATCGCGACCTGCGATTACTCGGGGCTGGGTTTCGCCATACGGATTCAGGACGAAGGGCACGAAGTGATTGTTGCAACCAATCCGCCGGCGGGTACCGCCGGCAACGCCCACTGCCTCGGCCGCTACGATCTCGTCGGGAACGGCATGGTTCCGAAGGAGCGGCTTTCCGATCTGATATCGCGACGCGCCGAGTTTAAGGACGCTTATTGGGTCTGGGATCACAATCACTCGGTCGAAGAAAACGAGCTGTTGCGCAGCGAGAACTTCAAGGTTCTCGGCGGTGGACACTATGCGGATCGCATGGAGCATGATCGCGCCGCCTGTCTGGAGCACTGTGCGACGTACGGATTGCTTGCGCCGCCATCCACTCGGTTCGAGAGCACTGCCGATGCAATTCGATTCTGCGAACAAAACAAACGCACCGCGTACGTTTACAAGCCGGACGAAGGAGCAAACAACGATACGTTCCTGCCGGAGTCCGACGATGCGACAGAGGCGAACGAAGAGCTAAGGCTGCATCTCGCGTCCATTGACCCGGATTGCGCCTTCATTCTTCAGGAAAGAAAAGAGGGTGTTGAAACGAACGTAGAGGTGTGGTTCGTTGAAGGCAACCCAATCTTCGCGTTTATGACGCTTGAATCGAAAAAGCGCCATGCTCTCGACATGGGCGAACTGATCGGGTGCGCATTCGATTTCGCTTTTCTCGTTCCGCTCGATTGCAAAGCCGTGCAGGAGTCTGTTGGGAAACTCTTTCCTGCGTACAAGAACACGAAATATACCGGGTTCGGCGATGCGAATTTCACGGCGGGCCGCGATGGCGTATGGTTCTTCGAGAAATGCGAACGCCTGGGTTACAACGCGCATCCCAATCTGCTGTTCAACTTGTCACGGCGGGGTGTCGGCGAGGTGTTCGCCGGTCTCATTGATAACACGCTCCGGCCCGATTTCTCCGGCGGTTTCGGCGCCACGGTGACAATGATGACGAAGGAGAATCCGGATGGCGGCAAGCCCGTCATGTTTCCTCCGCGACTTTGGCGGGACATTTTCTGGTGGGATGTCTATAAGCGCGATGACCTGTATCTCACGGCCGGATACGATACTAACGGCTACGTTCTGATCGTGAACGGATACGGGTATACCATCCCGACAGCATGGGAGAACGTAATGAAGAAAGCCGCGCAGATCCGCTTTCCTTACCGCAATTACCGTCCCGATGGCGCCGGAGTGGATTATCCCTCGTCTCCCATCCGCCGCTATGAAGCGCTGAAAGCAATGGGCTACATCTAACGTAAACGCGGGCTTTGACTATGCCACTGCGAATGCACATTGAAACTATTCCGCACGAATCGCAACGCTATCCCACTGTCGGGGACTACTGGTGCGACGAGAACGGGATCGAGCAGATCCGGGTATCAGAGATGATGGACTGGCGATACGAAGTGCTTGTCGCAGTTCATGAGATTGTCGAGATGGCGCTGACGCGGCAGCGCGGCATTTCGGAAGAGGGAATTACTGAATTCGATGTCAAATTCGAAGAGAACAAGAGTAAGGGACTTGTGGGCGGCGAGGCGGGCGATAACGTTAACGCGCCGTATCGCAAAGAGCACTTCTTCGCGACCAATCTCGAGCGCCTGTTTGCAGCGGAGCTCGGTGTCGATTGGTTCGAATACGACCGCTATGTGGATGCGTTAGGATTCAAGAAGTAAATAAAACGTAAGAAGCCTGAAGTAAGTCAGGCGTGCTGCACTTTTCCACGCTGGGTCAGCTCTTCGAGTGCGCTCAGATCCGATTGCACGGCCTTGAATTGTTGTTCCACGACGGCTCGCACGTTTTCCGGTAAGACCAGACCCAAAGCATGCTCATAGTGCTTCAACGTGCCCCTATCGCCTTCGATACATTCCAGCAACATTTCTATTTCGGTCTTTGGCCGGATGCGCGTCTCGAGATCGACCCAACCTCGGTGGAGGATGCCTCCGAAATGAGCATCGCGCGCGGGCTCAGCGCCGAGCCCGGCGACTAATTCCGCAAGCTCTCCGGCAGATCGTGCGCGCGCTCCCGAGATGCTCACCAGCCTGTCGCTCAGGCGCGGGTTGTGAACTCCTTTTGCAGCTTTCGCGTAGCCTTCCTCCGCGTCGTGACACGTCGCGATGAGGTCATTCAGCGCCCTTAAAACTTGATCCTGGTCATGATTTCCCATCTGGTGTCATGCCCCACCCTGTTGACGCGGGTGCGTGCCGGGAACGTGACATTTTCGTTCCGAGGTAAAGCTGTGGAAATAAGCGCGTTAGAGCCTGCTCGTCTTCGGCATGCATTCCGGATGTCCGCAATTGCACTGCAGATCCGGGGTGTTTCCGGCACCTTCACAGAAGGTGCTGCAATAATCACTGCCTTCTTTTGCCCTGCAATTGCAGGAGGGATGAGCGCATTTCTTTTCGTCGGCCATACGGGGTTCCTCTCCGGATCGATTGTAACCCCGCGCGGTGCGCGTGAATGTTCAGCGGGCGCGCCGACGCTGTCGATTGCGCGATAGAATCGCACATAGCTTTCGCCGTGAAACCCGCGCCCAAGCCGACGCAGCTCCAATGGATAGCGCTGTTCCTGCTCGTCATTTCGATCGGCATCAACTACGCGGATCGAGGAAACCTGGGCGTTGCGGCCGCAAGAATTGGCGCCGATCTGCACTTCGACGCGCAACATCTTGGGTGGCTGCTCGGCGCTTTTTTCTGGACCTATTCGTTGGCGCAGATCGGCGCCGGCAAGCTCATCGACCGGTGGAATGTGGATTGGGTCTACGCGGCGGGTTTTCTGATCTGGTCTGCGGCGACAGGACTTACGGGCCTGGTCAGCTCGTTTTACGTCATCTTCTTCTTGCGCCTGGTGCTGGGGACGGGGGAATCGGTCGCCTATCCTTCGTATTCCAAGATCATTGCGGCATTTTTCCCGGAGGAATTACGCGGGACGGCGAATGCAGCCATCGATGCCGGTTCCAAGTTAGGGCCGGCGATCGGCGTCACGCTGGGCGAAAAGATGATCGAGTGGTTTTCCTGGCGCGGCATGTTCATCGCGATCGGCTTCGCCAGTCTGCTTTGGCTCATACCGTGGTGCATCGTTGCGGCAAAGATGCCCTCACGGCGCTTGGAAGCGGCATCCGTGCGCGCGCCCAGCTATCACGAGCTGATCTCGAAACGGAAGCTGTGGGGTACGGTGCTCGGCCTTTTCAGCGGCAACTACACCTGGTATTTTTATCTGACCTGGCTTCCTTATTACTTCGAGAAAGAGCGCCATTACAGCAAGAACATGCTGGCGACGATGGCCTCTCTTCCGTTCTGGGCGGTGGCAATCTCGTCCATGCTGTTCGGACTGCTGGCAGATTCCTTTGTTCGTAAGGGCGCGGAGCCAGGGCGGGTGCGGCAGCTATTTGCGGTATTCGGTCTCCTGGGCTGTTGTACGTCGATGTTCCTGGCCATTCTTGTGCCGCAACCGGTTCTGTCGAACATTTTGCTGATACTTGCGTCAGTGATAATGGGTGCCTGGTCTTCGAATCACTGGGCATTCACACAGCGGCTGGCGGGCGCGGAAGCGGCAGGCAAATGGACGGCCTTTCAGAACTGTTTGGGGAATTTTGCGGGTATTTTGGCCCCGACGATAACCGGGCAGGTGGTTTACCTCACGCATTCCTTTTTTCTTGCGTTCGCAATCGCCTGCGGAGTGCTGTTGGTAGGAGTGATCGGCTATTGGCTGGTCGTCGGCGAGCCGGCGCCCGTGCGATGGTCGAAGGAATCGCTCGAGCGCGCTTATATTGAGAACGACTATGTTAAGCCTTCGTAACCTTCCCGTGCTGCAGCCGTCATAATTGCGTTGCCCGCAGTAATCAAACCGTAGCGGCCGGCTGTGAGGGAAGCAGTTGCTTCGGCTCGGTCGTTCGAGTTTGCGCGTCGCCTGTGCCGTGAGCACGGTGCGCGCGGCCCGGTGGGTATCTTCCTCCGAGTTCCCACCGGGTTTTGCCTTTCGTGGATATCAGTTTTTCAGGGCGGCCAATGTCAGACGAAAAGCGGGCCGGTGCGTGCGGACCTGTGCTTTTTCAATTCCCGCTCTTTGCGCGAGCGCGCTGAGCTCATGAGAGCGGAAGGCTGCGCGTACGGAGATGAGGCCGTCATGGACGGTGATCCAGCGCCACCCGAATAGCGGTTTGCTGAACTTCAGGAAGAGATAAGGAATGATGTGCCGCTCCAGGTCTGCGATCAAGACCCCGCGCCGAGCCGCCTGATGGAAGCTGCGCAACAGACCCGCGACCTGGTCATCGGTAAAGTGGTGCAGAAACAGGGAGGACAGCACGAAATCGAAACTCTCCGGTTGAAACGGCATGTGGAACGCATCCGCGATGACTTTCGGGTGCGGCGCTGCCTCGATGTTTACCTGGTTGTAATCAAGGCTGGTAACGGTTGCATGCGGATATGATTCCCGGATGACAC
>JAFAQG010000208.1 GCA_019246575.1 Acidobacteriaceae bacterium | reverse complement strand
AATCTGAGGAAATGACGAGGGTGGCAGATTACGTAAAAACTTGCTCCTAATTTTCGAAATCCCCCAGTACTAACTCGGCTCTGAATTCCTACCTTGAGGCCTGGTGCGCCGAAACCGGCGCAATCAGGCTATGAAGGTTGCTACCACCTATCTTTCAATGATCCTCGCTGCGACCTGTTGCCGGGCCGCCGATTCCGCTGATTCCGCTGTCCCATTTGTGCTCTATGGCAACTACTTGATCGTGGTTAGGTGTTCGCTTGCCGGTACTCCCGACCTCACCGCGGTTTTGGACACCGGAGTTACCGAGACCGTTCTCGATAGGGCGCTCGTCGAGCGCCTGTCATTGCCCGTGCAGAAAACCGAAGATGAAGCGCTATTTCTGAATCACCCATCGCGCGTAGAGAATGTCCTTGTTTCCTCCCTGCGTTTGGGCCCGATTGAGGTCGGAAACCTCCACGGCATCGCGGCAGACCTCTCTAATTCGACGCGCGAAATGGGATTTCGCCCCAACCTTATTATTGGGATGAACGTCCTCAAGCGGCAGAAATTCGTCATCGACTACCGAAAGCGGAAGGTTTTGTTCGGAGCCGCCGGAACATGCGATGGCATGCGAAACATTGGAAATAGTAAGGTAGCCGGCGTCGACGCGGTCGTGATGGGCAAGAAATTACATCTTCAAGTTGACAGTGAATTGAGCAGCCTGCTGATTTACGGGAAGCGCCTCGGACCGGTCTCGGGCAATCGACACGCCGATGCCATGTAACCGTCGCGGGCATCATTGGAAGCACTCAGGGCGTAGAAGTCGATGCTGCCGAAATCGAGGTTCGAAACTGGCACATTTATCAGGGCACGGTCTTCTTTTCAGCACCGGATGGACCACCGGAGGACTTCGATGGAGTACTGGGGCTCAGGACGCCATGACGCGGCACGTAGGGTTTGATTACATTGAAAGGGTGCTCCGTTGGCAGTAATGCTCATCCTGACGTCTATGGGACGCAACCACTCGAGATTAAAGAATCTCCCGAGATTGAAAACCGCGATTGTGGGAAATGATCACATACTGGGATCCGGCGATCGCAGATTTGATTTTGAAGGGGTGGTAGGGTCACGGTAGATCTCGAACGCAAATGCCTCGCGCGGCACTCAACCCTGCCCTAACGCGCGTCAACATCTCTGGTTGGCCACTGTGCTTCGACCAGCGCCTCTGTCTGCCGTCATTGATTATTCGTGTTAATGCGATACATGGGATACATATTTTGTTTCGCAGAAACGGTCACAAGTTCGTCGCTGTTTCGACGCTGACGGCCTGCGTTGCGCCGCCGCGGTTCCAGATAATGAACTTCGACTGACAGCCGCCCCATAAGCCGCCCTCCGCATTTCAACCGCAATGATCTGTTGGATCAATTCGACTCCCGGAAAACTCAATCATCAATTACCGAGCGTCCGAGTGGGTGCGACCCGTGATCGTGGCCTTGGCGTCGCTTTGAAAGCAAGAATTTCTTACTGGGTAAATCAGAAGTGTTTCTTTTCCCTTGACAGCGAGGAACGGCGGTGCAACAATCCCGCCCGCAACGCGACTGCCATGAACTATATCGGTTTAGGCGGCAAAACCGGAGGCATAGGAAATGACCAACTGCAACTGTAAGCTCCTACGTGTTCTGGTAACCGTGGCCAGCCTTTCTGCCGGCGCTTTGTATGCTCAAACCTTCGGTGAAATTACCGGACGTGTCATCGATCCCTCCGGAGCGGTAATCGCCTCAGCACCGGTTACTCTAAAGAATGTTAATACCGACGCAGTCCGCAACGCGCTAACTACCGAAGCCGGCTTCTACACGTTTCCCTCCGTCGCACCCGGCTCTTACCGATTGGCGGCGCAGGTTCGAGGATTTAAATCCTGGCTCAGTGAACCTTTCGAAGTTCAGGTACAACAAGTCGTGCGCCTCGATATCGCGCTGCAGGTGGGGCAAACCAGCGACCGAGTCGAAGTTAGCGCCTCTGCCGCCCTGTTGCAGTCCGAAACCGCAGCTCTCGGCACGGTGATCGAAAACAAAATCGTCACCGAATTACCTCTGAACGGCCGTCAATACCTGAACCTGGTAGCGCTTTCCCCCAACGTGAATGTACTGTCGCCCGCGGCTGGGCAAGCGGCCTCACGCCAGGGCGGCGATCGCGCGGCTCAATCGATCTCCACCGGCGGTCAGCGCATCTTCTTCGATTACTACTCGCTTGATGGCGTCAACAACACTGACCCGAATTTCAATACCTATATCGCTCTTCCCTCTATCGACGCCATCCAGGAGTTTAAAGTTCAGACTGGCGTGTATCCTGCTGAATACGGACATGAAAGTACGCAGGTCAACGTGCTCACCAAGTCGGGCGGCAATGCATACCACGGGTCTGTTTTTGAATTTCTCCGCAACGATGTATTGGACGCTCAACCTTACGCCTTCACCAGTGTTCATCCGCAGAAGTCACCGTTTAAGTGGAACGACTACGGATTCGAGTTGGACGGTCCAGTACGTATTCCCCGCCTATATAACGGGCACGACAAATTGTTTGTCATGTCGAATTATGAAGCGCTTCGCCGGCGGCAGAACTCTTTGGCCACCTACTCGGTGCCGACTGCGAAGATGTTCGGCGGCGATTTCAGCGAGCTGAGCACGCCGATCTACGATCCGAACACCAGACAGCCATTCCCTGGGAACCTGATTCCCAGCAACCGGTTGGACCCGATCTCGTTGAAGTTTCTTAAATACTACAACTCAGCCACTCTGCCGGGGCTCTCCAACAACTATGTGCAGAATAGTTCCGCACCCCTCAATCGTGATGGGTTTGTTCTCCGAATGGATTACATCGAGTCCTCGAAGTCGCAATGGATGGGACGATACAACTGGGGCGACGAAAACCAATCGACGCAAGGCATCAACCGCGCGGGTTCGAAGATCCTAACCAACTACGAGCAGTACTCTGGATCCAATACCCGGACCTTTACTCCCCGGCTGCTGAATGAAGCCCGCTTCGGCTACTCCCGATTCTTTAATTCTCTCGGCACCCTGCTTGCCTATAACACTGATGTGGTCTCCGATATTGCCATACCAGGCCAAAACCCCGGGGCTCCGGTCACATGGGGCATTCCGAACGTAGCATTTAACGGAATCGGATTCACCGGAATCGGCGATTCCAATGACGGACCTTTTGCAAACGACAACAA
>JAFAQG010000200.1 GCA_019246575.1 Acidobacteriaceae bacterium | reverse complement strand
CCGACGCCATGCTTTCGCAAACCTTCGGTGGTAACGACTGCGGCTGCTAGGCAGGATGTAAGCGCGACAATGCTGCGCGTTCTCAATCTTTTCTCCCAAACGTGCGCAAGCGCATGCGGATGTTACACGAACAAGTCGTGCCCGGACAGACACCGAAGGCTGCAAGTAAGAAGCAACGGCAAACAGCCTACCGAACCGGAAAAAGGTCCGGGTAGAACTAAGACCCAGCGAGTCATTATATAGCAGATTAAGTTCCAAAGTGGACAAAAACTGCGAGTTTCGTGTACCTGCCTAACTCACGCCGCCTTGAGATACCAGGGGATGTTTAACACGGAAATGCGATCGTTGCCCTCGAGTAGCAAGCGTGCCTTAAGTAATGCTGCGCGCTGGGTGTGCAGAAAGTAGTGGTACCAGCGTGTTTCAACCAATTCAGGGATGACCGCGACGATCCGCCGCGTCGGGTTTTCGAACGATGTGGCAAGAATGTAATTAACGATAGGTGAGATAACGAACCGATAAGGGGATCTGAGGAGCACAAGCTCGGGGATAGGAAGATTACACGCGTTAGCGGGATTCTCGATGTAATCGGCCCATTTGGCCGAGAAGTCATCCGGAGTCGATTCTTCAGCCGCGTGTAACACCTTTATCTCTTTGGAGAGCGACATAGCGAACTGCAGAGCTTCCTTTGTAATCCGGTTCCAACTCTGGATACTGACAATAATGATGGGCTGCAGGAGATTGATCGGCTCGAGAGGCTCGGCGAGTGCGATTTCACGCTCCAGCTTGCGGTAATGGCGGCGCACCGCATACATAAGCGCGAGTAAGGCAGGAATCGCTATAACGGTAATCCAGGCGCCTTCGGAGAACTTGGCGACGATGATAACGGAGAGGGTGAGGCCGGTGGCGACTGCTCCGATACCGTTGATAAACATGCTATGCCTGGCGCCCGGACCGCGCTCGCGACGCCAATGCGCAACCATCCCGGCCTGAGACATGGTGAACGCCAAGAATGCGCCGACGGCGAAGAGTGGAATCAGGCGGTCAGTGATGCCTCCAAAGGCGACAAGCAGCGCGGCGGTGATGACAGCCAGCACGACGATGCCTTCGGAATAGACGAGACGCCGGCCTCGATTTGCGAACGAAAGCGGCAAGTAACCGTCTTCGGCGAGTACGCGGCACACTCTGGGGAAATCCGCGAAAGCGGTGTTCGCGGAGAAGATTAGAACCAGCAGAACGGAAGCGATCGAGACATAGTAGAACCAGCCACGTCCGGCTACTGCGCTGAACACCATCGACAGGATGCTCTGGTAGTTGTTGCCGTTAGGATCTGTGGCGACGATATGGTACGCGCGCACGAGGTAAGCGACGCCGGCGAGCATGATGGCAAGTGCACCGATAATGATGGCCAGCGTGCGGCGCGCAAACTTTGCCGTGGGATCCCGGAACGCGCGGACCCCGTTGCTGACAGCCTCGACGCCGGTGAGAGCCGTGCAGCCGCTGGCAAAGGCCTTCAGGACCAGCCACGCACTGAACGCAGCAGTTGCGGCGTGTGAAACGGGGGGAGGCACAACGGCAGTGGGATGTCCGTTCCCGGCCGATGCTTTTGCGCACCCGATACCAATCTGAATGAACATGCACGCTAGAAACAGATACGTGGGGATGAGGAAAACCGCACCGCTCTCGCGAACTCCGCGCAGATTGACCAGCGTGAGCAAGAACAGAGCAGCGAGACAGAGCTCGAGCGTGCGTGGATGCAGGGAGGGCATTGCGGAGGTGAGTGCGCCGATACCTGCCGAGATACCGACTGCCGCGTCTAGCGTGTAGTCGATCAGCAGTGCCGCCCCGGCAAGCAGACCCGGGAATGTGCCGAGATTCTGGTGAGCTACGTTGTAAGATCCGCCGCCGTGTGGATAAGCTGCAATCGTCTGGCGATAGGAGAAATAAACGATCGCCAGAAGAACGATGATGCTGATCGTGAGTGGCAGGATGTAAGCCAACCCAGCGACGCCGAGCGGAATGAGAATAGTGAGCGCCGCTTCGGGTCCGTACGCTGCCGACGCGAGAGCATCCAGCCCGAAGATGGGTACTCCTTTTGCAGCGCCAATCTGTTGCGCGCGCTCCTCTGTGGAGGCGAGTGGCCGTCCAATCAGGAATTCGAGTATTGACAAACAGGTCTCCGGTAAGTGGACTAGTTACCGTACGGTTTTGTGTTTGTAAAATCCGGATCGGGTGGGATATCGAACTTATCGAATGGGTCGGGGTGCGCGGGATCGAAGGGTGGGACGTCATTCACCAGATTGTTTGCGATGGGCAACCCGGCTTCGCGAATACCGCGGACGATACATTTGGCCAACTCGTAGCTGCCGTAGTCGCTGTGATGCGTGGGATCGTCGTCGGCGAACAGCTTACTGGATGTTTCCGGTCCCACGGCCTCATATAACGTCTTGCTCATCGCGTTGAGATCGATCATGGGCACGCGGTCTTCCTGGGCAAGTTGGCGGACGGCTTCCGGATAGCCATCGAGGCTGTTGGCGATTTTTCCGTTTGAATCGAAGCTACGTCGATTCATTGAAGTTATGAGCACCGGAGTTGCCCCATGATCGCGGGCTTCGTTTACAAATCGTTTGAGATCCGCTTTATACGTTGTGAACGGGCCGACATCGCCTTTCTCCTTCTGGTCGTTGTGACCAAATTGAATAAACAGATAATCCCCGGGCTGGATGACACTCATAATCTTCGCCAGGCGGTTCTCCGCAACGAAACTGCGTAGCGTTTCTCCGGACTCGCCGTTATTTGCAATGGCAATATCGGGCTTGAAGAAGCGGGTTAGCATCTGGCCCCAACTGTTGTACGGTTCGCGAGCCTGATCGGTGCTGGTGGAATCACCCGCGATGTAAATAGTGGGAACGTTGACTTTCTCGACCGACAACGCGCACAGCTTTGGTTGACTGTTGCTGAATTCAAGCGTCAGCTTGTCATCCCAGGCCCAGGCTTCGGAAGTGCGTTCGCGCGGTTTGAACTTAACCGTTGCCCGGGACGGGATCTGAGGCCGTCGCACATTGACAATGAAACTGCGGGCCTCGAAATGACCGGGTGCCGTCACGACCTTTTCGAGCATCAGGCGGCGAAGCTCGGCTTTAACCGTCGTGATGGAACGTCCTTCGGGGTCTCCGAAGGTGACCGTTACTTTGTAGTTGCCTTCCGGGACGGATACCGAGAAGAAAAACGGCTTTGAGCTTGTGACAAAGCCATCGTGGAAGGGATCTTTTCCGCCGCGGTCGACTTGAGACACCTGGGGTTGCTGCTCGAAGCCGTAGCCGCGCTCATCGGTATAGAAGTCGTTTGCCGCGACGCGTGTGTAACCCGGCGCAGCCTTGCCTGCGAAATCGAAGTTACAGGGCGATTTGTGTGTATGCGACCAAGCCGGTGCAGACGCGAGAACCGGAATCATGGCCAATCGGCATGGTGAACGCAAAGGGATAGTTTAACGCCGTTTCTTCGGACGTGTCGAAAGAAGGCATAAACTGTTCAGCAAGATGACCAGACGCACACTGCTCGGCTCGGCGGCGATTGCCGCGACATTGAACGCACAATCGGGGGAGAGGCGCGTCCGGCACAAAGAGTGGCGGCCGAGGCTGGGAGTCTTAGGTAAATACACGCCGGCAAACGTTGAGTTCGCTAAATCGCAGGGATTTACCAACATGATTCTCTCCGGCGGACCGCGTTCCGAGCTTGACCGCGCGAGCTCCAATGACGCTCAGATGGAGCAGGTGAAGGCGACGCTCGAGAAGAACGATATGCGTGTCTCCGCATTTCAGATCACAGCGAATCACATCGATCCCGACCCGCGAAAGCGCTCCGATACGAACGCATATATCGTAAAGGCGATCGAGCTTGCGGGGAAGCTGGGGGTCCCGTATATCGGGACGGCGTCGGGCAAAGATGCATCCCAGCCGTTCGAAGCGCAGGTGGACGAGATCGTGCGCGTTTACAACGAAAAGTACTTCCGCGCATGCGAGACGAATCACGTTCGTATCTTGTGGGAGCCATGGCCAGAAGGCCCGAATATCGCGACGAGCCCCGTGGGTTTTTCCGCGCTCTTCAAAGCGTTCGATAATTCGCCGTATGTCGGCTTGCAGTACGATCCATCGCACCTGGTGCGCCAATTTATGGACCCGATCGAGACGGCGCGCGAGTTCGTCAACTACATCTT
>JAFAQG010000191.1 GCA_019246575.1 Acidobacteriaceae bacterium | reverse complement strand
TCACGTGATAGAACTGCGCGGTCGGCTGGTTGTACCAGGAGCTCCAGGTCCTTCCGCCATTGGCGCTTAGCGTCGCGCCTTGATCGACTCCGAGCAGGAGAACATCGGGATTGTCCGGATTGATCCAGATGGAATGATAGTCGTCGCCGCCCGGCGCGCCTTTAATTGGGATGAAGGTGTTGCCGCCGTCGAGCGAGCGATAGGTGGTCGTGTTCAAGACGTACAGCTTGTCCTCATTCTTCGGGTCGACTAGGACGCATGCGAAATCATAGCCGCGCGCCCATAGCCGGTGCTCATTGTTGATCTTGCGCCAGGTCTCGCCTGCATCATCGGAGCGGTATAACCCGCCATGTTCGCGATCCGCGTCCATCAAAGCGTAAATGCGTTTCGGATCGCTCGGCGCTATGCCGACGCCGATGCGTCCCAGGCCTTGTGCGATGGTGGGAACTCCGTTCGTCAATTGCTGCCACGTGCTTCCGCCGTCGGTCGATTTGAACAGCCCGCTTCCGGGCCCATTGAACGAAGCTCCGATCTCCCAGGGCGCCTGCCGTCCGGCCCACAGGGCCGCATACACAGTTTGCGGATTGGCCGGGTCGAATGCAACCTGCACGGCGCCTGTGTTCTCGTCATGGTACAGAACGCGATCGAACGTCTTTCCGCCATCGAGCGAGCGATAGACGCCGCGCTCCGCATTCGGACCGTATGGGTGACCAAGTACAGCAACGAAAACGCGGTTCGGGTCGTGCGGATCGACGATCAACGACGGAATCTGATAACCATCGCGCAAGCCGAGATGCTGCCAAGTTTTTCCTGCATCCGTGGATTTGTAGATACCGTCGCCGACGGAGAGGTCCGGTCTCTGCAGGCCTTCGCCGCTGCCGACGTAGACCACATTGGGGTCGGACGGCGCAATGGCAAGCGTGCCGATCGAACCCGTATCCTGGCCGTCGAAGATGGGCGTCCATGTGTTTCCATAATCCGTGGTCTTCCACACGCCGCCATTATTCGGCGCGGTATAGAACACACTCGGCTGTTGTGGGACTCCGCTGATAGCAACGGTTCGTCCGGCGCGAAACGGGCCGATGAGACGCCAGCGAAGCTCGGAGAAGTAGCTGGAATTGACGGGAGATTTCGCGGCGGAAACGACCACGCCTGAAACAAGCAGGCTGCCAAGCAAACAAAAGCGGAGCTTCATCTTACTCGACGGGCTTCACGTTCTCGATGAGCCCAAAGAACCCTTCTGCCAGGGTGGGGTGAATATAGATCGCGCTTTTCAGGAGCGTGTAGGGCTTCTCCGCGAGTATCAGCGTGCTCAAGATCTGGACCAGTTCGCCACCTTCTGACGACAGAATGGAAGCGCCGAGTACGCGATCGGTGTCGTGGTCTACGACGATTTTCATCAGACCCGCGGTTTCGCCGCGTTCGATGGCGCGAGCGACCGAGCTCATGGGCATCTTGCCGATTTTCAGTTTCCGTCCGTGCGCGCGAGCAGCCTTTTCCGTCAGCCCCACTCTGCCGAGCGTAGGATCGGTGAACACGGCATACGGAACGATGCGCGACGTCGTGCTGAGGTTCTTGCCTTCATACACGTTTGCGAACACGATCTGGTAGTCGTTATAGGAGATATGGGTGAACTGCGGGCCTCCTTTCACATCGCCTAGCGCCCAGATGCCATCGGCTGTTGTCCTCAGTTGATCGTCGACGACAATGAATCCTTTAGCGTTCGTCTTCACGCCGGCTTTCTCGAGATCCAGATCTTCGGTGTTCGGCGTTCGTCCGGCGGCGACCAGAAGATGGGAGCCGCAGATCGTCTCATGCGACTCGCTACTCTCCGCTAATACACCGATGTGCGTGCGATGACGCTTTGCCTCAATCACTTTTGCGTTCAGAACGAAGCGTATGCCTTCGGATTCGAGGCTGCGCTGTAATTCATCCGTGACATCGTCGTCTTCGTTCGGAAGAATGTGCGATGCCCTTTGAATCACGGTCACGTCGCTGCCGAACCGGCGAAACATCTGTCCGAACTCGAGCCCTATGTATCCGCCGCCCAGCACGATGAGGTGCGCGGGAAGCTCTCGCTGGGCAAGAATGCTGACGTTGGTCAGGTAACCGACTGAGTCGAGTCCGGGTACATCGGGAATGGACGGCCGCGCGCCAGTGTCGATGAAAATGCGATCGCCTTCGAGCGTCGCTTCGTCCACCTGGATCTGTTTTGGGCCGATGAACCGAGCGCGTGCGTGGTAGAGATGCGGATTCTGCTTGCCTTCGAACTTCTTCTCCCAACCGTTGCGCGAGCTTTCGACGATTTTGCCCTTGCGATGCAGAATGGCAGGAAGATCCACGCTCACGTTGCTGGCGTGAACGCCCCAATGCTTGGCGTTGCGCGCGTAGTGCGCTACTTGAGCGCTGGCAACCATCGCTTTCGTGGGCGTGCACCCGGTATTGATGCACGTGCCGCCGAGAAGACCGGATTCGATTAACGCGACTTTGTTACCGGCGCTCGCGAGCTTTTGAGCGAGTGGATTGCCTGCTTGGCCGGAACCAATAATGATGGCGTCGTAGTGCATTCAGGTTTGAGTGCTTTTCAAGGGTAACGCACGGCGGGCAGGGAGCGAGAACGAAGAAGCAAGAAGTAAGAAGTAAGAAGCAAGAAGTAAGAAGCAAGAAGGAAGAAGTAAGAAGTAAGAAGTAGGAAGTAGGAAGTAGGAAGTAGGAAGTAGGAAGAACCGCTCCCTCGCGGTCGCGGCTCGGAATCGGCGTTTGTGGACGATTCGGCGTGGTCGGGTTGGGAATCGAGGATAGCGCGGTTGCGCGAGCAGGCGGGGCAGTCGCAGCCGCCACGCTCCTTCGGGCGAGGCAAGTCTGCCGAGGGCGGTGGGGTGCTCGGCCTGGTGGTAGCGGCGACGCTGGCGGACTAACAACCAGTGTGCGGTCGCGACTTCCGCGCACCAGCATCATGGCAGGGCCGGTAGTCGGGTTGTAATCGTCGAGCCACATCTGGAAGACTGCTTGCTGCTCTTGCGGGTCTTCGTTGGGGAGGA
>JAFAQG010000155.1 GCA_019246575.1 Acidobacteriaceae bacterium | reverse complement strand
TCGTACGGGCAGGGTTTCGCCGATATCGATTTCATCGTGCTGTAAAGGGCCGGCATCGATTGCGAAGATTCTGCCCGCGAGAATGTGCGCGAGTCCAGGCGGTTCGTGAGGGTTCGGCGAGACGATACCGAGGAGCTTGGTTCCGGGACGAGCTCGAAATAGCTCCTCGAGCGCCGATTGTATCTCGACGCGGGATGCGATGGGGAACTGACGGGCGGCAGTTGCGATGTCGGCCGGCTTGACGCCGAAGTGCTCGAGGAGGATTTTGCGGATACCAGAGCCCGTCGGGCCGGCACTGCCGATGGAAAAGGCGAGTCCCATGCAGTCTCATGATAAGCGCGAGTGGCCGACGAGACGCTGAGAAGAAGGCGGCGGCGGACACGGATAACAGGTGTCCGGCTCACCTGTGAACAGATGCTCCGCCGAACGTGCCCGCCTCCGAGCTTCGGGCAGACGCGCGCGTTCGCGGTGGAAGGCATCCTGAACTTTTGATGCCGCAACGGTAATCCTTTCAGAAATTCCTTCGTTAAGGATGACCAGGTACAGTGTCATGACAGAAATGCGTGCCAACTTTGTGTCAAAGACTGCGCTGCTGGCCTGCCTTAGTGCGATGGCGGCTTCCGCGCAGATTACGAGCTTCGATCACGTAGTTGTCATTTTCCAGGAGAACCGTACGCCCGATAACCTCTTTCAAGGGCTGTGTGCGCCTCCTTACGGCACTAGGCGGTCGTGCAGCACGCATCCGGGAAGTTTGAAATACAACATCCAGGTCAACAGCTGGCTCGACAAGACGTCGCCGACGGGAACTACGCAGCCCGGGCCAGTGCCGCTGGCAAATGCTTATGATCTGAGCCACGCGCATTCGGCTTTTGTGCGACAGTGCGATGCCGACCCCGCGACAGGAGGCTGCAGGATGGACGGATCGGCGGGTGTATCGTGCTCGGGGACATGTCCGGGTAAACCGCAGTTCAAATTTGTCGACAACTCGACAGGTATTTTAGATCCGTATTTGGAACTGGCCCGGCAGTACGGTTGGGCAAATTACATGTTCCAGACCAATCAGGGGCCGAGTTTTCCGGCCCATCAATTCATCTTCGGCGGCACCTCCGCGCCGAGTGCGGATGACGATGCAGCGGGCATCTTTGCGTCGGAAAACGTCGCCGGAAGCAGCATCGCGGGATGCGCTGCGCCCGCTGGAACTACGGTGAAGTTAATCGACCCGAGCGGCAGCGAGAACATGACAACGTACCCGTGCTTCGATCACTTGACCATACCTGATCTGCTCGGGTCTACGTTTAGCTGGAGATATTACACCCCGGGCGCCGGCTCCATCTGGACGGCTCCCAACGCGATTCAGCATATCTGCCAATCGACAGGACAGGGCGGCCACTGCTCAGGTCCTGATTGGACGAACAACGTGGATTTGAGGCCGGCCGATGTTTTGACGGACATCACGAATTGCAACCTTCGCTCCGTGAGCTGGGTGATTCCCACGGGAGCGAACTCAGATCATGCTAAGGGCAACGACGGCGGCGGACCCTCATGGGTGGCATCGATTGTCAATGCAATTGGCAACAGCTCGAGCTGCGATAACGGAAACGGCTACTGGAACAATACGGCAATATTCATTACTTGGGATGACTGGGGAGGCTGGTACGACCACGAACCGCCCACGATACTGCCTCAGCCGCAAGGCGATTATCAATACGGCTTCCGTGTGCCCCTGATTGTGGTCTCGGCATACACACCGTTCGGATACATCAATAACACCCGGCATGATTTCGGCAGCATTCTGCGTTTCGTAGAGCATAATTTCGGCATTCACGAGGGCGCACTGCACTTTTCGGATGCGCGTGCCTCAAACGACCTGAGGGCCTTTTTTGATCTGAATGCGACGGCACGTCCGTTTCAGACGATCGCCTCGCCGCTGAGTGCAGCCTTCTTCGTTAATGACAAGAGGCCGCCGACAGATCCGGACGACGAATAGCCCCCGGCTTTGTATTTCGACACCAGCGCCGGCTATTGCTGCGTCACATTAAAGACTACGTCCACCGTTCTTGCGGCCTGGTTGACCTGCATGTCGCGGTGGATCGACTTGGCTCGGCCATTGAGCATTTTGTAAAGACGTCGGACATACTCGTCCGAGTAAGGCTCATCGAAGGGTGAGCCGCGATGCAGATCCCAGATGCTATACGCCTCCTGCTCCTGTTTTGCGGTGAGGCCGTGTACTTCGATTGTGCTGAACAGGTACTGCGGACCTGTTGCGACCGCGATATTCAGATCGACGACGCCCGTGTCCTCATGAAATGAGCGTGCTGGGTTCGACTGTACCCGAAGATAGCCGTCCGAGCGGAGTACCTGCTCCATCTGCGCGATGCCGGCGACGATCTCGTGCCAGTTCGCGATTTTTCCCTGCGGAAATGTTGCGGCTCTTTTCATTTGCACCAGCGGCAGATTGTCTCCCGTTACGTCCACTGCTCCGAGACGCCACACCCCGCCTTCATCGATCGCGACCGTTACGGTAATCTCGCCGGAAGTGCCGCTACCTGTAATTCGCGGATACGCAACTTTCAGATAGCCGCGTTCCTCATACATTGGAGTGATGTTCAGCTGCACGATTTGCCGGAAGTCGCGATCCGAATAGTCCTGGCCGACTACGATGCCGTGGATTGCGCGTTCCAGTGTCGCACTGTCGAAGGCGCGGTTACCTTCGACAGCAACATGCATGACTTTCGGAGCGTTCGCCGGACGAAAGATAACCTGCATTTGTCGGGTTTTCAGATCGATCTCGCGTTTACTAATGACCTCCTGAGGTTGGCCGTGCTCGCGCAGCACGGTCTCGAGCGCACGTTTGTAATATGTCTGCCCGGCATCGTTATCGGGCATGCTGGTGTCAATCAGTGGACTCGATCGCTTGATGTCGGGCCACAGGGCTTCAGCGGCGAACCCGAGAATATCGATCGTTACCGGAATGAGGTGTTGCTCTTCAACGATCTCGAAGGTGATGGAGTACTGAAGAACACCATTAACCGGCTTAGTCGAGTAGCGATAGTTGACGGATGAGAAGAATCCGGTTGCGAGCAGGGTTTGAGGAGCTGCATCAAGCTCTTGCTTTGTGAGCGGCGCGCCCACGTGGAGTCCTGAGGCCGCGATGATAGCTGCTGTATCGAGGCGGTTATTACCTATAATTCTCACTTCGCCAAGGCGAGCTTGTCCGGCGTAGGCGAACGCGCCGGTAGAACATACAATTGCCAGCGATAAAGCGATACGGCACAACTGTTGGGGCATACAGTGGACCTCCTCGTGAACGCAAATGACGGAAAGTGGATGAAAGGCGAATGCGTCAGTATATCGCGAATATTGCGACAAAGGCAGGAAGGAAGAGGCTATGAATCGGGCTGCACACCCCCTTAATCCCTTATTTCTGCAGCGCTAACTAAATATTTTTGTTTGACTGTAAATTACAAAGTTATCTATACTTTTCTAAGGAAGGTTTTGGGTATGAAGTTACTTATAATTCTTACTATACTTAGCACTCAAGCTGGATTTGGCGCTACTGCTTATAACAATTACAACGATTGGATCTCGGCGATTTATAGTTCGAACGAAAATGTTTCAATACTCACGGGTTTTGAGACTTCCGGCGTTTTAATTTATACTCGCTCCGGCCCGAGAGGCAATCACCCGGGAAACGGCTTCCTTGCAAACGGCGTTTTCAGCGATTGTCATGGCAAGAACGCTTGCAATGACGCCTTGTACGATTACACGTTTGTCACTTCTCCGATAGGAACGACCGTGGGGTTCGCGGGCGACTGGTCTTGCTATTTATCTGTTCGCCGAGATGATAGCGGCCTGATGGAGTTGATCAGCAAACAATGCTTCGGTGGAGCCTCCAGTTTTTCGGGCTGGTGTGGAGTTGTGCTGCAATCTTCGCCCTTTGTATTCGGAACGGATTCGGGCTATGCCCAGATGCAATGGCGCAATCCGGTATTTGCGATCCAGTGATGTACGTTCGAGAGCATCCCAACGGAGAGGTGCCGGAACGCGTTCCG
>JAFAQG010000367.1 GCA_019246575.1 Acidobacteriaceae bacterium | reverse complement strand
GACGCACGACGCCGCCGGGTCCGCAAACATGAACCCGGTGTGGACTCCCGACGGCCGCTACATCATTTTCGCAGGGAAAGGAGGCATGTACTCGATTCCGGCGAACGGCGGGGGAAAGCCGCAGTGTCTGGCCGAGAGCCAGACGTTACAGCTTCCTTATTCGATTGCGCGCCATGGAGCGCGGCTGGCGCTGATGCAGCAGGTTGTGGGTGCCGGAATCAGTGTGTGGACCATGCCGATTCTATTCAGCGGCACAGGATTCAGGGGCGGCAAACCAGAGGCTTTTCCGCACGCACCTTCCGATGCGCGCTACCCCGCGTTTTCGCCCGACGATCACTGGCTGGCTTACACCTCGAACGAATCAGGAATGTACGAGGTGTACGTGCACGCCCTTGAGAATTCTGGGGGCAAATGGCAGATCTCCAGCGGTGGTGGCGCGTATCCGGTGTGGGCGCAGAATGGCCGCGAACTGCTGTTTCGATCTCTCGATAGCCGGTTCATGGTAGTGGATTACGCGCGGCACGGGGGTTCCTTCGTGGCTGGCAGGCCACGGCCATGGTCGGAGAAACGCACGCTGCGGTCCGTTGTGGGACAGGGCGCCTTTGATCTGACGTCCGATGGCAGGCGCGTTGTCCTGTTGGTGCCGGTCGAAGCCGGAGAGCGTACCGTGGAGAATGAGGCCATATTCCTCGAAAACTTCTTCGATGAAGTGCGGCGTCGCGTGGCTTCGGAAACGCGATAGGCTGGCGCAAGAACCTGCTACGCCTGCATTCCGAATAGTGCGCGAGTAGTCAGGATGTGTTCAGAAACAGGACTTTGGATCACACGGGCCGGCAGCCAAGGCTCGGAAAACCGGCATACCGGAGACTGGCCGCTGCGGATAGACCGCTGGTGACGGCCCAGTGTTTACCGATGTTCGGCTTAGTCGCCGTTAAGTGGGGCTCAGAGTAAGATGACTTACGACTGCGGACGCCTGTCACTTTAGACTGAACCGCGTATCTCATTCCCAACCTGCAGAGCGGGCTGGGCTGGATTCGTAAATCCTTCGCGACTACTCGCGGGTAATCTGTCGAAGCCCTCTCTGATCCCTGAAGTGCGGCGAATGAGTGCCAAACATGACACATACAGCAGCGGCGGCAATGCTAGATTAGTCGTAAAATGATCGCCGATATCGAGCAGATCGAAGCCCATCGCCCGGCGCTGACGGGCCACTGCTACCGTATGCTCGGCTCAGCAGTCGACGCCGACGACGCTACGCAGGAAACCATCATCCGAGCATGGAAGAATGCCGATCAGTTCGATGGACGGGCAGCTTTACTGACTTGGCTGTATCGCATTGCAACCAACGTTTGCATTGCTGAACTGTCCGATCGCAAGCGTCGTGCGCGCCCCATGGAAGAGCGCCCGGCCGGTGCACCTACCGATTCGTTAGTCCAGCACCCGCGCACACATTGGATCGAGCCTGTTCCGGATGCGCGGGTAATACCAGCAGGCGCCGACCCTTCCGAACGCGCGATGCTGCGCCAAAGCATCCGGCTGGCGTTTGTCGCTGCTCTCCAGAGTCTCGCCCCGAAACAGCGCGCGGCATTACTCCTCGTGGAAGTGCTCGGCTGGTCTGTTGCTGAAGTGGCGGAAACACTGGGCGCTTCCATTGCTTCTGTCAACAGCGCGCTTCAGAGAGCCCGTGCTACTCTCGCGAACCGGAATTGGCGCGCCGTCCCATCCGCGCTGACGGAAACTCAGGAACAGATGCTGAATCGATATGTCGCGGCCTTTGAAAGGTATGATGTCGATCAACTGGTAGCGCTGTTGCGGGACGATGCAACGTTCTCAATGCCTCCTTACGCCCTCTGGCTGCAGGGCCCGGAATCCGTCCGCAGCTGGCTTCTGGGTATGGGTTCGGGCTGCCGGGGTTCTCGCCTCCTGGAAACTGCGGCATGTGGTTCGCCAGCTTTCGGTCACTACAAGGCAGATCCCGATGGCGGGCATAAGCCGTTCGCTTTAGTGGTTCTTGAATTATCGGGCGACCACATTGCAGGCTGGAACTCGTTTCTGGACACGGAGACGCTCTTCCCCAAGTTCGAATTACCATCACACCTTCCCGCCTGACGGTTGCGCGCTGCGCGATGGCAATTTTTCTTGCCGGGACCGATGAGTTTGGCGAGTTTCGTCAATCTAACATTTGTAAGGGGAAATGAGGTTCGCGACGCGAGGAGGGAAAGCTGCGCCTGTCGGGGCAGGCGGCCTTCTTACCCTGCTACGTCCTGGCGTGGGAGAAATATTATGAGCTGTTTCAATTTGCGGATTAGCACCGCGCTTGTACTGGGTTTCTTTTCATTCGGCATTCTGCTTTCCGGTCAGCAAACGAGCGGAAACATTCAGGGAACAATCTATGACCAGTCAGGCGCCACCCTGCCTGGCGCGGCTGTGGTTGCCAGGAACATCTCCACAGGCGTGGAAAATTCGACAGTGTCCACCTCATCCGGTGAATATCGGATTCAGAACCTGCTTGCCGGTAAGTACTCGGTTGTTGTCGACGCAGGCGGATTCACCAAGTCAGCCGTAAATGACATTGCGGTCGACATCAATCAAACGGTAACGGTTAACGTAACGCTGCAGATTGGCAAGTCCAGCACGACCGTTGAAGTGAATACGTCCGCTGCCGCTATCGACACGACAACTTCTCAGATTCAAACTACGTTCGAGGCTAAACAGGCCACCGACTTACCTTCGGCCAGCAGCGGCTCGGGCGTGATCAACCTCGCGCTGCTGAGCGCCGGAGTAACGACCCCCGGCGGTGCGGGATACGGCACGGGGCCGTCTGTCGGCGGTCAGCGCCCGACAAATAACAATTTCACGATTGAAGGCGTGGACAATAACGTCTTATCAGTCACAGGGCCGGCCGTAACGGTGCCAAACGACGCCGTATCTGAGTTCAGCGCTCTTCAGAACCAGTTTTCGCCGGATTTCGGCCATTCTTCCGGCGGGCAGTTCAATCAGGTAGTGAAGAGCGGAACCAATGCGTTTCATGGAGCGCTTTACGAGTACTTCCAGAATCGGAATCTCAACGCCGCCGATAACTTGAACTACGTCGAAGGCAATCCTTTGCATCCCCGCTTCGATGAGAATCGATTTGGGGGCAACTTCGGCGGTCCGATCAAGCGCGACAAGTTGTTCTTCTTCGTCGATTACGAATATAACCCGATCGGCGGAACCAGCTCCACGTATTATTACGCTCCTACGGCGGCTGGTTACACCACGCTTGCCGGGTTACCCGGCATTAATCGAAACAACTTGGCGCAGTTTCAGAAGTATCTGGGTACAGCCACAACGGCAGCCAACCCTGCCACGCTGCCTAATCAAGCGTCGATTCTGGTTGCACCCGGCCCCGGAAGTAACGAAAGTATCGGGACCGGTGTCTTTGCGGTTACCGGAGCTCCCGGCGCGCTTACCATCCCGGTGGGAGAAATCTCTTCGTCGCTTCCGGCATATACGAACAACGAATTAGGAGTAGGCTCGGTCGACTATAACATTTCGGATAAAGATTCCATTCGCGGACGTTTCATCTTAAACCGGACCGGAAACATAGATACCAATGGCTTCCCTTCCGTTTTTTTTTGCGGTTGAACCCGTGAATGCGTATCTCGCGACAATCTCGGAATATCATACCTTCACGCCCACTCTCCTGAATGAATTCCGTCTGGGTTTCAATCGTTTCAACCAGACTCTTCCAGTTTCTGGAAATCAAAGCTTCCCTGGCCTGGATCAATTTCCCAACATAAACGTGTTTGAGCTCAATGCCGCCTTTGGCCCCGACTCGAGCGCGCCCCAATACACGATCCAGAATCTCTATCAGGCTACCGACAACCTCAGCTGGACCAAAGGGAGCCATAGTATAAAGTTCGGCTTCGACGGCTGGAGTTCCATTTCGCCTTCCAGCTTTACGCAACGGGCGCGCGGCGACTATGAGTGGAGTTACCTCTCCGATTACTTATTCGACTACAACCCTGATGGAATCGCGCAGCGCGGGCTCGGCCATGTGACCTATTATCAGAATCAGGCGTATCTCGGCTTTTACGGCAACGATAACTGGAAGATTCGCCCAAACCTGACCCTCAATCTCGGATTGCGTTATGAATATATGTCTGTTCCGCTAGGCCAGAATAGCCAGAGCTTGAACTCGAGCGCCAGTGTTCCCGGCCTGATCAGCTTTCATTCCCCCCTCGCACAGAAGAAAAACTTCATGCCTCGCGTAGGGATCGCCTACTCACCCGGCACAAGCGGCAAGACGTCGATCCGCGCTGGTTTCGGCATCACCGCTGATGTCCTGTATGACAATCTGGGCGGTTCCACTTTGCCTCCGCAATTAAGTACAACGGTGGACGTAACCGGTTTGAACAACACAGGTTTCCTCGCGGGAGGAGGAATTCCGTCTAACACCTCGGTTGCTATCCCGGAGGGCGCTGCGGCGAGAGCCGCCACGGCTGGCTTTATTCCGGATCAGAAACGACCCGAGGCTTATAACTGGAACTTCGGCGTCCAGCATGTTTTTGCGAGTAATTACGTTTTTGAAAGCCGCTATGTCGGCACGCGCGGTCTGTTCCTGCCGATGCAGGTCCAACTCAACAGACAGCCCACCGTCAACCCGGCTAACGCTCTGCCGGTTTACTTTACGATGCCGAGCGCAGCCGCCCTAAACTCGCTCAGCAGCACTTTACCCGCCCTGCAGACGGCATACGGCAACGGCGGAAACATCGTCCCTGCGTACGCCGATGCTGGTTTCGTGAGCCCCATTACAGCTTTTATGCCGGTCGGGAACTCCATATATCATGGTTGGTCCAATCAGTTGACCCGGCGCCTATCGAACGGATTGCAATTTCAAGGGTCCTATACTTGGAGCCATGCCATAGACAATTCCACCGACGCGCTCGACTCGACGGTTCTGGCGCCGCGCCGCCCGCAGGATTTTCAGAATCTCACTACGGAACGCGCTTCGTCCCTGCTGGATCATCGGAACCGCGTGGTGCTTTCGATGATTTACGACGCGCCTTATTTCAGGAACAGAAACTGGTTCATGAAAAATATTGTTGGAAATTGGGAACTGGCGCCCGTCTACCAGTACCAGACTGGCCAATTGGTTACGCCCCAGAGCGCCGTGGATTCGAATCTGAACGGTGACAGCGCGCCGGATCGTGTCATGATAAACCCCGGCGGAATGAACATTATCGGAACGGGCACCGCGCCGCTCTGCTCCGGCCCAACTGCCCCGGTCTGTCCGGCGGAGCCCTCCGGAGTGACGCCTCCTGTTGTTGCTTACATGGCGAATAATCCCAATGCCCGCTTCGTTGCTTCGCCGCAAGGCACCCTGCCGAACGGTGGAAGGAGCCTTCTGAACATGAATCCGATCAACAACATCGACGTCACGGCCCTGAAGCGGTTCAGCGTAACGGAGCGCTACAGCCTGGAATTCTCGGTTCGCGCCTTGAATATCTTCAACCATCCTCAATACGTTGGCGGGAGCCTCAGCGACGTCGCTGCCGTGAATTATGGGGCCGGTACGATTGCTGGTGATTTGGCTCGGACCACCATTGAGCCGACCTCGGCAAATTTCGGGCAGTGGAGCCAGGCGTTTTCCAGCAATCCACGGCAACTGCAGTTGACTATAAAGTTGACTTTTTAGGTTATGGGAAGGGCGGTGCTGCAATATCTTTCCGAGTCAATGCAGCGTTCTACAGCCTGGTAGTCACGCTGGCTGTCGGCGTAAGCGAGAAGGTGCATGCCCAGTCTGCCGGCGCGCCATCCTATGCATGGATGGCGCCCGTGGCTGAATATCTGGACACCGACGTTGAGGCAGAGACGGCTCTGGCACGCAGCGCTGCCCCGGCCGCGATCTCCCGCGACGCCACCATCATGGTGTTGAAGCGTAGCGGGTACGAAGCGGCGCAAAAGGGCAAGAACGGCTTTGTGTGTCTTGTTGAACGCGCCTGGATGGGACCAATGGACTGGGCGGAATTTTGGAACCCGAAGGTGCGGGGAGCTATTTGCTTCAATCCCCCTGCCGCGCGGTCCGTTTTGCCGATCACTTTCAAGAGGACCGAGTTCGTCTTGGCTGGCTTGACAAAGGCTCAAATGACTGCCCGGCTCAGGGAGGTGGTGACGCGCAAGGAACTCCCGGCGCTCGAGGCAGGGTCGATGTCCTACATGATGGCGAAGGCCAGCTACTTGGGCGATGGCGTGGTACATTGGCATCCGCACCTCATGTTTTACGGTAACCGATCCGACGGGTCGGAATGGGGCGCCGATGCCGAACACTCACCTGTTTTCTTGAATCCCCAGTTTCAGAGCGCCCCAGAACCTTTGACGACCTATATCGTGGTAACGCCAAACTGGTCTGACGGCAGCCCTGCGCCTTTGCATGATCGCTGATAGCGCAGAAAGATCACGAACGCATGCTGTCTCCTGATAGGAGAAATGAAGCTTCATCGAACAAGAATCATTTCAAACACCTCTGATTCTGATGTTCCGGACTGGCCAGACTCAAATACTTTGCTTGCTGTGGAGCTTCCGGTCACTTTACTGTTAACCCTGTATCTCATTCCCAACCTGCGGAGCGGGCTAGATTTATAAATCCTTCCCGACTACAGCGGATCTATCGTTCCGTAACGCCGAGCCAGACACGAATCTCAAAAAAGGCGCCAACACGATCACATGGATTGCCGATCCCATCGGTTCGCGGTTGGAAGCGACTATTGTGTGGCGCTCGTAGTAGCTACCGTACCGGATAAGTGGGCATGGGTTGATGCGCCTCCCTAAGACGAACGGGCCTCATAATGCCCCGACCTCGCTCCTTCTGGTTTCTAATTTCCCGCTGGCGGGTGCGCATAAGTCATACTTTGTAGGACGGGTAGAGTTTCATGCGCATATCGAAAGTACTTTCAGTGTCACTGCCGCCCGAGATGCATAGCTGGGCAGAGGAAATCGCCCGTTCTGAAAACCGGACCATGAGCGAACTGGTTCGTGAAGCGCTCCGGGCTTATAAAGCCCTTCGCCTTCGGACCGAAAAGGGGCAGCAGTCAAAATCAAAGTTCACCGAACAGGGGTCGCGGCGCAGCAAATGAAGCTCAATACATCGGCCGGCACAAGCTCACCGGATTACCAGAAACTCTTCGAGGCTGCCCCCGGACTGTTTCTGGTCCTGCTGCCAAACGACCCGGTGTATACCATCATCGGAGTCAGTGACGCTTATGCCGACGCAACCTTAACGAAGCGCGGCGAAATTCTCGGCCATGCTCTTTTCGAGGTGTTTCCTGACAACCCAGATGATCCGCAGGCTACCGGTGTAGCAAATCTTCACGCCTCGCTACGACGAGTACTAACGACACGGGCAGCTGACGCCATGGCCGTACAGAAATACGATGTACGCCGACCTTCAGACCATGGCGGTGCATTTGAGGAACGTTATTGGAGTCCGGTGAACTCTCCGGTCTTAAATGACGATGGCAGCGTGCAATGCATCATTCATCGGGTCGAAGATGTCACCGAGTTTCTGAAGTTGAAGCGGATAGAGGCTGAGCACGGACGGCTCGCAGAAGCCGAACGCATTCGAGCTGACAAAATGGAAGCCGAACTGTTTCTTCGTAGCCGCGAGTTATCAGAGATCAAGCAGCTTACGAAGGAGAGGCAGCACGCTGAAGAAGAACGCCGGGAAAGCGAGCATCGCTTTCAGCTCCTGGCCGAGAACATCACGGACGTATTCTGGTTGACCGATTTTCCCCAGAGGCGGCTTCTGTACGTGAGCCCTTCGGTTAAGGCTGTTGCCGGCCTTTCACAAGACGTGTTCAACGGCGACTTGCAGGCATGGAATCGACTGATCCACCCTGACGACGCTGATCGTGTGCGTGAAGCTTTCGAAAGAGATATGGCGGTCGGGAAATTCAATGTCGAATACCGCCTCCGGTCGCTCAGTGGCGAACAGCGTTGGATCTCCGATCGTGCATTTCCGATTCGAGATGCAGCCGGCAGCATCTACCGAGTCGCTGGTGTTGCTCAAGACATAACAGCCCGGAAACGTGCTGAGGACGAGTTCCGGCAGGTGGCGGACTCCATGCCCCAGCTTGTCTGGGTGACCCGGCCGGATGGTTACCACGAGTGGTATAACCAGCGCTGGTACGAGTACACAGGGACGACGTCGACACAATCCGCCGGTGAAGGATGGAACGGCTTCTTTCATCCTGATGACCAAGAGCGAGCTTGGGCACGGTGGAGGCATAGTTTAGCAACTGGCGAAAAGTACGAAGTTGAGTATCGCTGTCGGCGCCACGACGGGGTCTATCGCTGGTTTCTTGGCCGAGCCTTGCCCATCCGAGACGAGTCGGGCCAGATTGTGCGGTGGTTCGGTACCTGCACGGATATCGAGGAACAGAAGCAGGCAGAAGCGCATTTGCGGCAGCAGTGGCACACTTTTGATGCAGCATTGTCTAACTCTCCCGATTTCACGTACATCTTCGATTTGCAGGGGCACTTTACCTATATCAATCGCGCTCTGCTCTCCCTCTGGCAGAAGTCGTTCGATGAGGCTGTGGGGAAGGACTTCTTCGAACTCGACTACCCTCCCGAACTGGCCGAACGATTACAACGACAGATTCAAGAAGTCATAGCTACGAAGGCACCCTTACGAGACGAAACCCCGTTTACCGCGCCAACCGGTGAAACCAGATACTACGAGTACATCTTTGTTCCTGTGTTTTCGGAAGAAGGGCTCGTGGAGGCGGTAGCCGGTGCAACTCGCGATGTAACAGAACGGCGGCGAATCGAGCGGGCACTCGCCGAGAGCGAACAAAAGCTTCAGCAGGTCTTCCGGCAGGCGCCAGTTGCCATTGTTGTTTTCCGCGGTCGAGACTTCGTTGTTGAACTTGCAAACCCGAGTTATCAGGCAATGTTTCCCGGCCGTGAACTCCTAGGTCGTCGCTTTGCCGATGTTGTTCCAGAGGTCAGACAAACAGTCTGGGACGCCTTTAACAGCGTTCTTGCAACAGGTGAGCCCTTCCTAGCGAACGAACTCTATATCCCCTACGACGCCGACCGCGACGGTGCGGTGGAAGACCACTGGTTTAACGTCGCTTACAATCCTTTTCGCGAGTCTGATGGCACCGTTGCCGGGTTGATTGCGGTTCTTACAGAAGTGACGGCGCATGTCGTTGCTAGGCAGGATCTTGAACGTGCAAACCGTGAGCTTGAGGAGTTTGCCTACGTTGCAAGCCATGACCTACAGGAACCGCTACGGATGATCAATATCTATACCCAGCTTTTAATGAGGCGCCACATCGGTGAGCATCCTCAGGCAAAGCAATATGCAGCCATCATCCACCAAAGTGTAAACCGTATGGAGGCTTTGATTCACGACCTCCTGACTTTCTCTAGAACCATCCACGATGAGGAAAAGCTCAATAACAGAGCGGACCTCTCAGCAGCT
>JAFAQG010000362.1 GCA_019246575.1 Acidobacteriaceae bacterium | reverse complement strand
AAGCGCCTCCGCTACCACTTGCGATGTTGCTGCAGTTCCAAGAAACTGGCAGCCGCCGCCGGGAGAAGCGCAGGCCCGGCAGCCCGCGAGCGCGGCTTCTTCGAGAGAAATTTTCTGGTGAGCAAAGCGTGCCCCGATGGTCTGCACTTTGCCTGCGTCCTCGCCGTGCTCGGGCATGAGAGTGACGCCTCCCGGTACCAAGACGGAGGGAAGATCGCGGCTGCCCGCGAGCGCCATCATCATCGCGGGTAGACCTTTGTCGCAGGTCGCGATTCCGATGACGCCTCGGCGCGTCGGCAGCGACCGGATCAGCCGCCGAAGCACAATGGCAGCATCATTTCTATAGGGAAGCGAATCGAACATGCCCGGAGTGCCCTGCGTACGGCCATCGCAAGGATCCGTACACGCCCCGGCAAACGGTATTGCGCCGTGGGTTCTCAGCTCGCGCGCGGCCTCAGCGACCAACAGCCCGACTTCCCAATGGCCCGTGTGATAGCCAAGTGCCACGGGGGTTCCGTCCGGAGCTCGCACGCCCCCATGCGTACTCAGAATGACGATCTGCTTTCCGCCGAGCGCTTCCGGCGCCCACCCCATTCCGACGTTCTGACTGAGTCCGAACAGATTGCCCGATGGCTCCTCGCGCAGCATTTGAGGTGTGAGCGGAAGCATTCCCTGCGGTCCCGGCGCGTGCGTGCGCACATTGAAAATACCTGGATCGCCGGAATCGAAGATGGAGCCTGGGTGCATGCAACCTCTATATCAGGCCTGGGGAGTTCGCAGGGTTCGGCTCTAGATTATCTGGTTGTTGAGCTGAGGATTTTACGCGTGCGGCGTTTCACAGGCGTGAGCGAAATCCTTATTGACCAAATGTTGGGAGGTTGCTAGGATGGCAGAGCGGGGTGGAGCAGTCAGGTAGCTCGTTGGGCTCATAACCCAAAGGTCGCAAGTTCAAATCTTGCCCCCGCAACCAATTCCCTCAGTTCGTTACGAGCTTCCGGACGAAATTCCAAGACCATTGGAGCCCTCCCATTCAGAGCATAGGCTGTGAACTGAAAGACCTGCAAATGGGACTCGATTTCCCGACGCTATATCGCGGCAACGAAGTTTATCTGCGCCGGCGCGTCCGGGATTCAGTTCTGGCATCACACCGCGGACGGATTTCGAGGCCGCCGGCCGATCGACAGCGATTTCCTCGCCCACTACGGGCACGAAACCGCTTGAGCGCCCACGCCGGTTTGCCGGCGACCGTGTGCGTTAAACCAGTAGACCGCGACGGTTTTGTGCGCGTCCTCAAAAAGCCTCGGATTGCTAAACTAGCGCTCGGATGCTATTGGCGCGGGAATTTATCGGTTATATGTCGCGGGAACTCGTCCGCCGCCTCAGTCCCGCAGCGTTTGAAACGTCGAATCCCACGGTTGCAGCGGGAGTCATCTCCCAGGTCATCGAAGACGATCTCTCTGTCGAAGACCGGCTCAACGACGAAGTGCGCGATCTGCTGGACGATTACAGCGACTATATGCGGCGCGAAAACGTGTCGTATCAGGAAATGTTTCGTCGCGTAAAGAATCAGCTTTTAGCACAGCGAAAAGTAATTCGTGCTTCAGGGCGCGATACCGGCGATCCAATGAAGCTCTCGCGTGACAAAGTCAACGACCTCTCGCACAAGATTGTTTCCGCGGTTCGTAAGTCGCGCGATTTCCGCGTGAGGAAAGACGCGAACGAGCTGCGCCTCGCGATGGTCCGCGAAATTATCGACCTGCTGCAACTTGAAGATCGCGTCGATCGCGCAGCCCGGCACAAGATCAAGACTCAAAAGCGCGAGATCACCGAGGGCGGCGAAGAGTACGAGGTACTCCACAAACGTTACTATGCCGAGGAATTGAAGAAACTCGGCATTAACTTGCACGCGTAAACCGCAAAGGGAGCCGCGCAGTTCTTAAATCACGCGCATCGTATACCAGCAGTTCGCGTGTGGTAAAGACTGGTCGAACGTCGGCCAGCGCATCAGCTCGCTTGAGCACGTAATAGTCAATCGGAAGCGATAACATCGAGCGTAGTCGCTCTGTTGAAAAGCCCCCTTCCATCGTGTCGTGCCACCGCCGCCACCATTCGTCTGCGAATGAATCAAAATACGCTGCCTGTTCGCCGGTCGTCCAATCCACCCAGACCGCTCGTTTCGCCATGGCTCGAAACATGCCGGGATAACCGGCCCGGCCTGCATCCGGAAAAAGAAACATGGACCCGCCCCAGGTATTCTGACCTGCCCAGTCCGATATCTCTGCAACGGGGCTCGCCCGAATGTTTTGCCGGTGAGCGCCACTCAGCGCGCCCGCCCATAACATGACAACGATCGGAACAGCCAATGAAAGCGCCTCGATGTTCTTCTCACGCCACCTCGCGACCGCAACTGTAAACACCGCCGAGACGGTCAGAATCACAGCCGCATAAACCAGTTTGCCGGGTTTCAGAAAATCTAGAACTCGCGTGCTCACCGGAAATGCAAGAACCACGCTAAGCCACGCGACCGCCTCGCAATGCTGACGCATCCTCGCGGCCCGAATACCCGCAATTCCGCATGTCACAGACGCGAATGCCACGACAAAAATCACCGTTTGCGCCGGCTGAATGGCTGGAATGATAAACCAGCGCATGCGGTCCAGCAATAAATAGGATGCGAGCACGCTTGAAATTCCTATAACCGGCATCATGACCAGAAACCAGCGGGTCTGGCAATTCAGCTGATTCCGTATCCTGACGGTAGCCCACAACCCGCAAATCCAAATCGCTAAGTAGTGCCACATCTCCGCCCGGGCCCAAGATGACACCCACACGTTACTCAACCGATACTGTTGAATGTCGGCGATGGTTGCGGGCACCCGGTCAAACAAAGCCTTGGCTTGCGGCAAACCTGGCTGTAGCTGTGCGAAATTTGCGAGTAGAAGCGCAAATACGGCCAAAATCGGCAGACTCGCTCGCATTAAGTGGCGCGATTGCCGATCAAATAGAAACGCAAGAACCACAACTGCCCAGAATGGAAGGGCAACCCGCATGTCGTACACCAAAGCCAGTCCGCCCGCGAGAGCTGCAAGTAGCGGCTTCTGCTGCGCAAATAATCCTATTCCCAGCAGAACGAGTCCGAATGCAAAGGTTCGCGGTATCGGCTCCGGGTCAACGACCGGGATGTCCGGCCCGTGTAGGTATGCGCCGAGACCGAACAGGATGGCCACAAGCAACGCCAGCGTCC
>JAFAQG010000361.1 GCA_019246575.1 Acidobacteriaceae bacterium | reverse complement strand
GCTGGTCGAGCGGCAGGCACGATTCGTATTCCGTGTCGCCTACGCGCGCCTGCGCAATGTACAGGACAGCGAAGATGTGGTGCAGCAGATCTTCTTGAAGCTGTATCGAAGCGGCGCATGGGAGCGGATTACCGATGAACGCGCATTTCTGGCGCGCGCTGGGTGGCGAATGGCTGGCCGGCGGAGGACAGCCGAACCAGCGACACAAGTGGACGAGAGTATTGCTTCGGCGGAAATGAATCCCGAGCAGAGCGCCGTTGCGGTCGATTGGGAGCGCCTCGTCCATCGCATAATCGATTCGCTGCCACAAGCGCTGCGCGAGCCACTTGTGCTGTCATCCATTAACGACATGTCCTCGGGACAGATCGCGGACATTTTGGAAGTGCCCGAAGGCACGGTTCGGAGAAGGTTGATGCGCGCCCGGCAACTACTCAGGCAGAAGCTGGCGGCGCTCTCGGGACGGAATTTATGAGAGGTAACGACGAAATCGACGGTCTGATAGACAAGGCGCTCGCGAGTTACGGCGCAGAGCCCCCACTCGGCCTGGAGACGCGCGTCATGCGACGGGTGCGCGCGACGCGGACAAGGCGCAACATTGTGCTTTCGTTTGTGCCTGCCATAGCGGCGTGCTTCGCGATGGTTGTGATGCTAGGCCGTAAGCCGGACGTGCATGTGCCACCTCCGACAGCGATTGCCGTTGTACCACGGCCTCAAGAGACCCGAGTTGTGCAGCCGGTTACGACGGCGTCGGTCGTGCACCGGCGGACAAGCAAGCATCGAAGTTTGCCGAAACAGGATGTGTTTCCGACACCGCGCCCGTTGACGCAAGAGGAGCGGCTGCTGTTGAGTATTTTGCAGCTCCCGCCCGAGGAGCTGAAGCAGGTAATCGCAGCAACGGAGCCGAAGGACATTCAGCCGATCGAAATCGAGCCGATCAAGATTGAGCCCTTGCACATGGACGGGGACTGAGGAGGATGCGTATGACATGGACGAGAGTGTTGGTTGCCGTAGCCGTAAGTTGCGCGTTGTGCCGCGCGCAAGGAGAGGCGCAAAGAGAGGCTGCGGAGGTGAAAGCTCAGCAGGCTGCACCGCCTAAGTACTACCGCTTGGAGTTCACCGTAAAAGAGATCGAGGGCGGGAAGGTGATCAATTCGCGGTCGTATGCAGCAATCGCGGCTGCAACAAACAAGTGCTCTATACGGACGGATGACTCAGTGCCGGTAGCGAGAGCGCCAAACACATACCAAACCGTCGATATAGGCACACATATAGATTGCCAGATCAAAGAAGCCGGGGAGCAGCTGTGGATTTCCGTCGCTGCTCAGGTCAGTAGCTTCGCACCCACGGAGGTCAACGGACAGCAGCAGCCGCTCATTAGACGCGTGAGCTGGAATTCGGATGTGATTGTGCCGCTCCGCAAACCGACTGTAATTTTCTCCTCCGACGACCTCACGTCCAAGGGGCAGATGCAGCTCGAAGTAACTGCGACGCCAATTAAGTAATCAAGGACGATCCTGATACGATATTCTGCTTGTATATGCGCTCCTGGCTGCCGTTGTTTTTGGCTGCCCTGTTCGCGGCGCCTTTGGGCGCCGATACGCGCAAGCTGACGAAAACCACGATCAATGGGCAGGAATATGTGTCCGCTTTCTACACGCAAGGACACAAACTCCGTACGGAATATTCGAGCCAGAACCCGCTTCACGAAAGGGTCACGATCCAGGACTCCGATCGGAACGTAACGTACCTACTCGATCCGGAATCGCGCAAATACGTTGAATCTGGTCCGCAGACTTCCGACCTGATCCTGTCTCTCGCTCAATGGATCGCCCGCCCCCCTCGAATCCGAGAGTCCGGCAAGACAGTAAACGTTTATTACGAAGTCGTTGACACAGGCGAACGGCAGCAGTTTTTCGGAAAAACGGCCAAGCATCTCCGGGTACGCACGCGTCAGGTTGCCGAACCGGGCGCGTGTCAGGGTAGTTACACTGCAGAAAAGGACGGCTGGTATCTTCCGGGGAGCGAACGCCCCGCAAGGCGAATTTTTGCCGCGTATCTCGGCTTTAGCATCATGCCGGCGAATCAGGCTTTCGCATACTTCGACGTCGTCGGCTCCGCATACCCGTGTCGGGATAACATCGTCATCCACGGCTCTCCCGCTTCGCCGGGACTCGCTGTCCGCGAGACCAGCCGCGATGTGACCGTCGAAGTCCTGGAATTCTCAGACGCGCCGCTAGACTCGAGTCTGTTCCAAGTGCCTCCCGGATTCCAAAAAGTCGATGCGCTTCCAGGACAGCGTGCGATGAGCTGGTCCGAGCGCCTTGAAATGGAATGGGCACAGTTGGAGCGAGCCTTCGAATCCTGGTTCGACTAGCACGGCTCTCTTGAGGCGGCCAGTACTCCACGCCAATTAATCGGCGCTAGTATAGTTGACCAGACGTGAATCCCAATCCCCGACTGGGGGTTCACCCGGAGGACGCGTATGGGGTTGAAGGTCAACGCGCGGCATTCTATCCTGGCCGCCGCTTTTGCCGTGCTCGCGTTTGCGCAAGACCCGGCTGCGACGCTCGTGGGAACGGTCGCGGATCGTTCCGGTGCGCTGATCGCCGGCGCGGCTCTCGAAGTTCGAAACGCCGATACCGATGAGATCCGCCGCGTCGAAACGGACGCTAACGGCGAATTCGTCGTCCCAGAGCTTCCGGCGGGCAACTACGAGGTGAAGGTCTCAAGAGACGGTTTCCGCACCCTGATTGAAACCGGTCTGGTGTTGGAAATCGATCAGGAAGCACGGAAGGAATTCAAGCTCGACATCGGCGAGGTCAACCAAACAGTCGAAGTCGCCGCCACCGTTCCGCTTATAAATACCGACAACGACGTCAAGGGCGAGGTGATGGTCTCAAAGGAGATTGTCGAGATGCCCCTGAACGGCCGCGATTTTACGGATCTTGCCGCGCTCACTCCCGGCGTCACGCCGCGGCAACAGGGCGGCAACGGTTCTAGTTGGACGATAAACGGCGCGCGCGCCGATAACACCAATTTCGTAATCGACGGCTTTAACGATCAGAATCCTCGCGCCGCGTCCGCTCAGGCCCGGCCCAACCTCGACGCGCTGGAGGAGTTCAAGATGCAGACCACGGGGTATTCCGCCGAAACCGGCAGACTTGCAGGCGGCGTGATGAATATGGTGCTCAAGACCGGCGGCAACCAGTTCCACGGCGTGGCGTTCGAGTTCGCGCGCAACGAGTTTGCCGACGCGCGTGGTTTTTTCGACGATTCAGTCAGCCGCTTGCGCCGGCATCAGTTCGGGGGAACGCTCAGTGGACCGGTAGCCATACCTCACGTCTATAACGGGAAAGATCGCACATTTTTTCTATTCAGTTGGGAAAGCCAGCGGCAGGAGCAAGGCTCGTCGAAGCTCGGCGTCGTTCCGACTGCGGCACAGAGGATAGGCAATTTCACAGCTTTCGGTCCCATCAAAGATCCTCTTCTGAAAGGCGCCTGTGATCAGACCAGCTCGGCCGGTTGCTTTCCGCGGAACCAAATCC
>JAFAQG010000744.1 GCA_019246575.1 Acidobacteriaceae bacterium | reverse complement strand
CCTGTGCAGGCCGCCTTCAACATTGGCGCAACCATCCGGTGGCTGGACTTCAACGACACTTGGCTTGCCGCCGAGTGGGGACATCCGTCCGATAACTTCGGGGCCATTCTCGCCGTTGCCGATTGGATTAGCCGCAATCAGGCGGCCGGTCTCGATCTCGCCGCATTCGGCACACCTCTTCGCCGGGCCATCCAACACCCAACTGTTCGAGACCTGCTCACAGCCATGATCAAGGCCCATGAAATTCAGGGCGTATTGGCGCTCGAAAATGCTTTCAATCGCGTCGGCCTCGATCATGTGCTGCTCGTGCGGGTGGCCTCGACCGCCGTGGTTACGGCGCTGCTGGGCGGAGATCGGGAGCAAGTCACAAACGCTCTCTCCAATGCATGGATCGACGGCAGCACGCTTCGGACTTACCGTCATGCCCCCAATACCGGTTCCCGCAAATCCTGGGCCGCCGCCGATGCCACAAGCCGTGCCGTGCGTCTGGCGCTCATCGCGATGACCGGCGAAATGGGCTATGCGTCTGCCCTTACTGCACCTGTATGGGGCTTTCAGGATGCCGCCTTCAAAGGCCAGACCGTAAAGCTCGTTCGTCCGCTCGATTCCTATGTCATGGAGAACGTCTTGTTCAAAATCTCATGGCCTGCTGAGTTTCACGCGCAGACGGCTGTCGAATGCGGATTGCAGCTCCATGCGCTCGTGAAGGATAGGCTCGACGAGATCGACCGGGTCGAGATCTTCACCCAAGAAGCAGCCATTCGCATCATCGATAAGGTTGGTCCTCTATATAATGCCGCCGATCGCGATCACTGCATCCAGTACATGGTCGCGATCGGACTCATCTTTGGCGAATTGACTGCCGATCACTACCAGGACCAGGTCGCGCGCGATCCGCGCATCGATGCCCTGCGTTCGAAAATGATCGTCACTGAGGACGAACGATATTCGAAGGACTACCTGAATCCGGACAAACGGTCCGTAGCCAATGCGGTTCAGATCCAGTTCAAGAATGGAACAAGCACAGAGAAAGTCGAAATCGAGTACCCGCTCGGCCATCGGGTACGTCGTCGTGAGGCCCTGCCGCTGCTCACGGCAAAAGCAGCCAACGCCTTTCGCGACCACTATGGTGAACCGAAAGCCGAATGTTTGATGGGACTCTTTCGCGACCGTCCCACGCTCGAAAAGATTCCGGTATGCGAGTTTGTTGACGAATTCGCCCTTGCGGGCGGCGCCGCGCCTTAATTGCTGATAGCGCCGCACATCATCGCGCCGAGCGCGGTGTGCCTTTACCTCTCACCACACGAATCGCGCGCCCATCTGCACCACACGCGAGAGATTATTCTGATTCGTAATCTTTCCAAATGTCGAGCTTGTCGCGCTCAAGTCCGGCCCGCTGAACACGGCGTGGTTCAGCGCGTTGAACACCTCGAAACGAAGCTCTAACTTGGTCCGCTCTGTTATGGCCGTGTTCTTCAGCACCGATGCATCCAAATTATTCGTGCTGTCTACCCGCAAATTGCCGAACCGGTTCGGAAACGTCCGAATGTTGCTCGAAAGCTGCTGGCTGCTGATCGTATTGAATCGCGTTATGTCGAATGCGCCGTCCACACCTCGCGGATTAAAGTGAAGATCACCGCCGTAATAGATCACGTTGCCCCAGTCGCCAACCGGCCCTCCAATTTCCCAGTTATAAATGCCATTGACGACCCAGCCGCCCGCCACTCGGTTCCATAGCCCGGAGTTGTTAAACGAAAATCTTTTTCCACGCCCGAACGGCAGCTCATAACTTCCACTTACAACAACACGTTGCGGCCGGTCATCCGGGGAAATTCTCTTCAGCAGATAAATGTCCGAATCGTTCAGCCGAGTTCTCTTCTCAATTAGTTTCGAAAACGTATAGTTCGTCCAGAACACCAGACCTTGCGAATATCGCTTTTCGAATCGGACATCGAGGCTATGGTAGTAGGATTCACCGGCACTGTCCTGCCGCATGTTGATCGGATCGCCGAATTCCGGGAACGGCTTCAATAGCTGCGAACGCGCAACTGTGCTTCCATTCAAACTCGTTCCCGGCAATAAATTAAGAAACGGATTTGCGACCACTGCCGAAAGATAATCGATGGTCGGCTGATCTCGATACGGCAACTTACTGAGATACTGCGCCGGGGTGTAGTTGATGTTGGTCTTGTCCACTGGCAGATGCACCGCGTGATTGCCGATATACGCCGCTTCGAACACCATGCTTTTCCCAAGTTGATGCTGCAATCCGAATTCCCAGCGCAGCGAGTACGGATTCAGCGGATACGGGTTCATGAAATCGAAGGTCCTGCCCAGGTAGGTCGCAAGCCCGAGGGACGAACCCGTTGGCTGCAGAATGCCGTCCGTAAACGGATTCGTCAAAGTAGCATGAGGCGTGAGATAGCTATTCAGCGTCGACACGACAGACGTACTCTGACTGAAACCGGTCTGATTGACGTAACTCGTCCCGGATAAACTCTGGACCCCTAACGGCACCAGAAAGATGCCCGTCCCGCCACGCAACACAGTTTTCCCATGTAGCGCCGTCGGACTCCACGAAAACCCGAACCGCGGACTGAAGTAATGGGACCGCGTCTGATAGACGTCCCGGTTGCCGGGGCTTGTGAAAAGCAGCCCTCCCGGTGTTCGAAACTGGCCCGGCGGGATCGGATAAGAGCTCGGGATCTTTGCGTAATCCGCCGCATACGCCGCCAGAGCGGCTGCCGAGATCGGGTTCGGGTCTGTTGTGTCAAAACCGTTCGTCGCCCGGTTGTACCGCTCCGTGATTGGTAGGTCCTGTTCAAACCTGAGGCCCAGGTTTAACGTCAAGTTCGGGCGCGCGCGCCAGTCATCCTGAATAAATAATGCGTAGTATTTCTCTTGTCCCGTGCGGTACGAGTTCAAATCAAACCCGCCGCCATTACTGGGCAACCCCAACATGAACGCGGCGAAGTCTTGCCCCAATGGCGCCGATGTCGCGCTAGTATCCGCTTTCGTCCAGTCCGTGCGGAACTGATACAGCCCCTCCGAGTTCCCGTAGCTGATCGAGCTCTCGCGCTCAAGGCGCAGATCGGCCCCAAACTTTACACTGTGCTTACCCGCAATCTTCACCACATCCGCAAAGATCTGGAAAATATCGAACGGCGTTCGGTCTCCTCCACTATCGCCCAGGCACTCGAAGTTATTGTGGTCGCCGCAGGTCGCGAAATCGATCTTCGGAAGAACCAGTTGCGGCGACTGGGCCGCAATATACGATGGCAACCCGAGGCTCGTCGCGTTAAATCCGTTGCTCGGCCTCACATCCGATTCGATAAACCGCGTCCAGTTCAGGCGCACATTCATTACTGTCGTGGCATTCAATGTATACACGTCATCGGCCAGCGTTCCCCAGTTCGCTCGGCCCAGAAAATTACCTGTTGCAATGTTGTTGAACAGGTTTCCCCGGTTCTCTACGCGATCGTTGTGCCGGAAATTCCAAAACAACTTGTTCTTATCGCCTAAGTTGAAATCCAACCGCCCCAGCTCGCTATCGAACGTATCCGACCTCACCGAGTTCGCAAGATAGTTGTTGCGACCATCCGGTCCGCCCGCCTGATTGGCAAGCGGATAGAACTGGAGATACGCCTTCGCAATCGGATTCAAGCGATTGGCCGGAATTATATTGTTTGTGAACGCCGTGCGCACGACCTTCGATCCGCTCAGTACGCCCGTATTCGGATCATAAATCCGGTAATTGGCGCCTAGCCGCAGCAACGCCGAAAAATCCCCGTTTCGTTCGGCTACTGTCGGCACCGTGGTCGTGATCGGCTCCGGGAATGAGTCCTTGATCCCTTCATACGCGAAGAACCAGAAGACCCGGTTGCGGCCGTTAAACACCTTGGGAATCAAAATCGGCCCACCCGAGTTGACGCCCCATTGGTTGTAGCGCGTCACCGGTTTCGTCAATCCCGCCTTGTTCGTGAAAAACGGCGTTGCCGCGAGCGCGGAAGTCTGGTTGAATTCGTAAGCGGTGCCATGCAAATCGTTCGACCCGCCCTTCAGGACAACGTTCACCGTTCCGCCGCCGGTGTGACCGTAAGCGGCGTCTGCTTCAAATGCATGCACGCGAATCTCGTCCACTGCATCCACCGGCGGATTGTAAGCCACGCGAAGGTTACCCGTCGTATCCGGCGAGCCGTCTACTAACAGTTCGTTCGATTGCGCCGGCGCGCCGCCCATCGACATCCCCGATGGCCCGCTATTGTCGAATGGCCGCGCGAACTTCGGGTCCGCCGTGACATTCACGCCCGTCGCCATCTGCGCCAGCACCAGCGGAGTGCGCCCGTTCATAGGCATATTTGCCACCTGGCGCGAGCTGATGACTTGGCCCGTCGACGCCGTCGCCGTCTCCAGCAGTGGCGCTTCCGCCGTAACGTTCACCGTCTCCGATGTCTGCCCCAGCTCCAGCTTGATATCGAGCCCGATGCGCTCGCCCGAGCTGACGTTGAATTTCTCCCGCTCGTAGCGTTTGAACCCCGGCGCCTCAGCACTGATCGTGTACATGCCCGGCGGCAGGAAAGGAATCGTGTACTGGCCCTGGCTGTCGGACACCGTATCCGATTTCGCGCCCGTTTCCGTCTGAACCGCCGTGATCCTGACCCCGGGAACAATCGCGTTCTGAGGATCGGTCACCCGGCCCGTTATCGTCGCCCGAAACTCCTGCCCCCAACCCGCAAGCGCGATCAGGCACAAACCCACAACCAGCGTGCAACGTAGCATACGGAGGTCCCCCAAAAACATCCTGCGGGGATGAATTTCCCCGAACATAACTCCAGAACTTACCCCGTGTCAATCGTTTGAACGTACAGGCGGTACTACACCGCTAAAGACAATGAATAGAGCAACCCGGCCGGGCTCATACGATCCGAACAATGTAGGCGGCATTCTGGCTTCGTGCTTCTACCTTCTGGCTTCCTGCTTCTTGCTTCTAGCTTCTTGCTTCCTGCTTGCTGGATTTCGCTACACTACAATCCAGCCCAATGCCAGATCTCTATATCGGCGAGAGCCGGCGTCGCCGCACTGGACTGTTCGTCATTGTCCTCGTTATCGTCCTTCTGCTGTGCTCTCGCTATATCGCTTCCACCCTGATCGATTACTCCTGGTGGTCCGAACTCGGGCAAGTCGACACGTGGCTCAATCTTCTGCTTTACGGAACGGTGCCCGTCATCCTCGTTGCGCTTCTATTCTGGGCCGCTTTCTGGACCGCATTCAGACTCGGCATTCGTCATCAAACGCACGAGCCCTTGATGGGCTTCATTAAGTGGTCCCTGATTTCGCGCATCGCTGCGCTCGTATTCCTGGTAATTGCCGTAATTGCAGCCAACGCAACCGTCGATAATTGGACCGTCGTCCGATATTTCGGCGGCCTGCGTCTCCCAGCCGCCGCTGGCGAGTTCATCGAGCCCATCTTCCATCGCCCGCTGCACTTCTACTTCTTCGGTCTGCCGTTCTACAACATGATCCTGCACGTTGTCATTACAGGCGCGGTGCTGGTTCTGCTCATTTATTGGCTCGCTTCGAACGTGGACACGCTTACGGCCATGCGCACGCCCACCGGCAACCCCGGAACCGAGTTCCAGACGCCGCTGCTGGGCGGCCGCACGTTCAACTCCACCTTCGTCCGCCTCGCCGCCGCTCTGCTGCTTGTCGGGCTCGCAATCAAGTTCTTCTTCAATCGTTACAATCTGCTGTTCGAGGACCACGGGCTTTTTCTGGTCGGTGTGGATTGGGTTGCCGATCACATCGTGCTC
>JAFAQG010000334.1 GCA_019246575.1 Acidobacteriaceae bacterium | reverse complement strand
GTAGCGAACGTATCCCACAGGCATTCAGGGCGTGCCCGAATAGATGGACGGGCAAGAAGAAGCGAATGGATTCATCTCGGGAAAGAACGTGTCGGACGCCGCTCAAATCGATCAGGCCACACTCGTCTGTGTCGACGAATACGGGAACAGCGCCTATCCTCAACACGGCAAGAGTTGTGGCAAACGCTGAAACCGGTGTAGTAAGGACCTTGTCGCCCGGCTTGCACCCCAAGCACCGAAGTCCAATCTCCAGGGCATCCAGTCCGCTTGCGACACCCACGGCATAACCAGTGTGCCAGAATGCTGCCAGCTCGTCTTCGAACTCTCGAACTTCGCGACCTAAAATGTACCAGCCACTCTCGCCAGTGGCTGCGAAAGCCGCGAGCGCCTCTTCCGATACGTCTCGCCATTGCCGCGAGAAATCGTTGAGTGGAATCATCTAGCGCGCTGTTCGGATATGGTCTTGAGAAACTCGTCGTACACGCGAATATAGTCCTCGGCGTGGTAAAAATCAGAAGCTAGCACCAGCAGGACGGCATCCGGTGTGTACTTGTACTGAATCCCCCACACAAGTGGAGGCAAATAAATTCCGATTGTAGGATCATTGAGCAGGAATTCTTCTCGATTATTTCCGTCGTCAGCTACCAGGCTGCAAGTGCCATGTACGCAGATCAGAAACTGGTGCAACGTGCGATGCGCGTGCTCACCGCGCACCTCCTTGCTCGGCACGCTATGTACCAGAAAAAAGCGCTTGACTTCGAACGGTATATGGTTGTGAATCTCCGCAAAGGAAAGTTTCCCGCGCATGTCTGCTGCGGAGGGCAAACGATGCAAGGTGACGCCGCGCACACTCGTTCTTTGGCCTGCTACAGCACCCGTTTGCGCTTGTGTGAAATTTGACAAATCGCCCGCAAGCGATTCGTTGCGTCTCGCGCCTTCATACCCGATTATTCGCGCTGGATTACCGGCCACGATAGCTAACGGCGGCACACTTCGCGTAACAACGGAACCGGCACCCACCATCGCCCTCTCTCCAATGCTCAAGCGCGGTAGGACGGTGGCATTTGCGCCTATTGACGCGCCGCGCTTTACGACCGTTCGCGAAAACTCACTCGGGAATACCTTACTTCTGGGAAACGGATCATTGGTGAAGGTGGCATTGGGGCCGATGAACACATCGTCTTCAATAGAGATACCGTCCCATAGTTGCACTCCGCATTTGATAGTGACGCGGTTACCGATTACAACGTCATTCTCGATGAACGTGTGATCGCAGATATTACAGTCTTCACCAATGCTCGCGCCCGGTAACACATGTGCGAATGCCCAAATCCGAGTGCCTTTTCCAATCGAACTGGTCTCCACAAGAGCCGTGCTGTGTCTGTAAAAACCGTCGGAAGACATTTGTCCTAAATAGGGGCACGAGTTTCTAGCACGAAAGCGGACGCTGGTTCACGTGCTCTAAATTTTGAAATAAGAGAGCGGACGTCATCAAGGAGCACGCCATAGAGCAGGGAAACGAGCGCCGCGAAAAGTATCCAATTGAAGGAGTCAAGAACAAAAGCGAACCTGGACTGGACTTCGCCATAGCCGAAGTTGGTTGTGTACACCGTACATAACAGGGCTGCGAGGGCGGCGAGAGCTCGTCTGTACCCAGCGCCCTTTTCGCGGATCCAGAAGAACAACTGCGGAACGACAAGAATCAACCAGCGGAAGCGGTAGGAGTAATGATTCCCCATCAGGAATACCAAGATGTAGATCGAGGCTCCGGCCAAAAAACCCGTGCCGGTAACGCCGGCGGTTAAGGTCGCAGCGACGCGTGGCCGCGACGTAAACGCAACGGCAACACCTGCGATCAGCAGCGCGGCAGCTAACCCACTCAATTCAAACCATCTTCTTTCTATTACGCCCCTCTGTTGAAGGAAATAAAGGCGATCAAAGGGCACCATGCAGCCAAAGGAATAAAAGATATCTCGAAATTGCTGATTTTGAATTAGCTTAATCTGATTCTTAATCAGAAAGCAGTAAGTCGCGAAGCAAGTGACGCATACAATGAGCACGCGCCAGCCACTTTGCTTTTTGATAAATGCGGTCGCGGCTGCGATCGGGTACAGCTTCAAGAAAGCTGCAAACAGAATGAGACAAGCTGGCCACACGAGGGGTACCGCACGCTGCCCTAGTAACCAAGCGGCGGATATAACGATTAGAAAAACTACTAAATCGACATTGCACCGTTCAACACCCAACATAAAAGATGGTGAAACGAGTAGAATAGCGGCCGCAATCCCCTCCGAGATAGTTAGCTTCCCGAGAAACAACACTGTAGAGGCCGTTGCTGCTAAGCAAACAATCACCCCCACGGCTACAGTCTGGGCGGCACCGATCCCTGTTGGTGCGAAACCCCACATCCAAATCGCGGGGTACGCGATGTTCTTCTGTATTTCCCGCATGGGCATTCCAGCACGATACTGGTCCAGCCCGCGAAGCACGGCCGCCAAATCATTGAATACAGGAAGCATGCTGTTCGGCACTCGCATCGCCGTCCAGCCGGGGACCCATCCTCCTCGACTGATCTTTATCGATACGCACGCGAAATAGAGCACCAAAACAGCTATAAGTAAAAACCTGCCAAACGGCACATCGCACCAACGTCGCTCGTCAATGTGACTGTTGGGTTCCGGACTGCTACTCACTTTCGGGTGAGTATAGCATCAACTTATCGAGCCCTGGGTCGTGGTGTCGAAAATCGTCCCTCGTCCAAGCAGCCACTGCGGATCCACCCGCTGCTTCACTCCCCGCATTGCCTGAATCTCCTCGGGTGAGTACATCAGCTTCAGCAAATCTGTCTTGTTCTTCCCAATGCCGTGCTCCGCCGCGACCGTGCCGCCCAGCGAAACGACGTACTCGGCAAACTCGAATATCAATGCTTCGCCGCTCGCGGCCTGCTCGGCGGTAACTGGCATGAGATTTACGTGATTATTCGCATCGCCAATGTGCCCGAAAATCGTATATTGTCCCGGCAATACTTCCTCACAGCGCTGCTGATAATACCCGTGCAACTCGCGATGGCGATCTAGCGGAACAGCGAAGTCGGTTCCAAATTTCGGATATCCGTTTCGCCGGACGCGATCGACGACAATCTGGGGTAACGTGTGTCGAAATTTTCTGAAGCGCTCGCGATCCGCCGCTGTGAATCCGAACCACGATTCTTGTTCGAAAGCTCCGGCCTCGGCAAGTCTTTCGGCCCAAACATCAACCTCTGGATCGTCCTCCGAAGCCAAGTTCTGCTCAATCAAAAGAGCGGCACGCGCATGTGGCGGAATTTCCGGGTACGAATCGCGCAGCAGGTCAAGACCGGGCGCGTCTATGTACTCCAAAAAGCGCAGCTCGGCAATCGACCTCCAGCTATCGACCGCATCGAGCGTCTGTTCGTCCGTTGGAAAGAAAACAACACCGCTGAGAATCGCCGCGGGCTCTGGCAACAGCGTTAACTCGGCTTCGGTAACGATAGCGAGCGTGCCTTCGCTGCCCGCAAGTAGGTCCACCCAGTCCAGGTTCGGCCGCAGATAGTAACCGGCTGAGTTCTTGGTCGTTTCGGGGACGCGCACGGGCGTGATTGGGAAATCCACTTTGTCGCCGCGCTTCACCTGTACTGTTCGCCCGTCCATAAACGTGACCTCGAGCGCCGCGACGTGCCGCCTCAGCGATCCGTAGTGAAAACTACGAGCCCCTCCCGCGTTCGTACTGATAGCGCCGCCGACCGATGCCGAAGTTTCGGTCGGGTTCGGTCCGAGAAACTGTTTCGATTTCGCGGCCTGTTCGTGCAGGTCGCCGAGCGTGACATATGCACCGCAGCGCGCCCTCCCGCGCGCAATCTCGATTTTCCGAAAACGCTCCAGCGAAATCACCCACCCGCCGTGAGGCACCCGCGCTCCTGTCAATCCAGTACCCGCACCGGCGATCGTCAGGGGTATATTTTGCTTCGCGCAGATCTGAACAATTTCCCGGACCTCTTGCACATCCGCCGGGATGACTACCTTCTCAGCCGAGCCGCGGTAACCCGACGAGTCTTCCAAATACGGGCCGACAGCGGCCGGAGAAATTGGCACGCTAACAACATATC
>JAFAQG010000327.1 GCA_019246575.1 Acidobacteriaceae bacterium | reverse complement strand
AGACGGACGGATCCTACAGCGTAACTTCGGCGGACACCGTTATCCCCGGCTCGCACATGTCGGCGACCGCACCGGGCTCGAAATGATCCGCACGTTGCAGGACCACGGCATCCATCTCGGCATGGACGTTCACATGGAATGCACGGTGCTCACGTTATTAAAGGACGACGGCCGCATGGCCGGGGCATTTGCCTACGAGCGCGAACGAGGCCGGTTCCTTCTGCTCCAGGCTCGCGCCATCGTACTCGCCACAGGCGGCATCGGACGAGCGTATGAAGTAACTAGCAACAGCTGGGAATACACGGGCGACGGTCATGGGCTGGCCTACCACGCGGGCGCATCTCTCATGGACATGGAGTTTGTTCAGTTCCATCCCACCGGCATGATCTGGCCTCCGAGCGTGCGAGGCATTCTCGTCACCGAAGGCGTCCGCGGCGAAGGCGGCGTCCTTAAGAACAAAGACGGGAGGCGTTTCATGTTCGACGATATCCCGGAAAACTACCGTCCGCAGACTGCTGATAACGAGGACGAGGGCTGGCGATACACTCAGGGCGATCGCGATGCCCGTCGTCCACCCGAGTTACTGACTCGCGATCACGTCGCGCGTTGCATTGTGCGCGAAGTTCGTGAAGGTAGGGGAACCGAGCACGGAGGCGTGTTCCTCGATATCGCCTGGATCAGATCGCGCCTGCCAAACGCGGCCGATCACATCATGCGAAAACTGCCCAGTATGTACCATCAGTTCAAGCAACTTGCCGACATCGATATCACACAGCAACCAATGGAGGTCGGCCCAACGACGCACTACATGATGGGCGGTGTCCGGGTCGACCCCGATACGCAGATGTCCGATGTTCCCGGATTGTTCGCTGCCGGCGAGTGTGGGGCTGGTTTGCACGGTGCTAACCGGCTGGGCGGCAATTCGCTCTCCGATCTGCTTGTATTCGGTAAGCGCGCAGGCGAGTATGCTGCGAAGTTTGCTAAAGAGAACAGTGCAGTGAAAATCGACACGACACAACTAGATTGCGCGGCGCGCAAAGCCGTCGAGCCATTCGACCGGACGGGCGAAAGCCCGTATCAAGTGCAACAGGATTTGCAGCACATGATGCAGAACCTGGTTGGAATTGTCAGGCGCGGCGAAGAAATGCAACGCGCCCTTAACGAACTTTGTAAATTGAAGCAACGCGCGCGCAACATCGCTGTCATCGGCAATCGCGAGTACAACGGCGGCTGGCACACTGCATTAGACCTGCCGAATTTGCTCAGTGTCTCCGAGCTCGTCACTCGCGCAGCTATCGAGCGCAAAGAGAGCCGGGGAGCCCACTTTCGCGACGATTTCCCGCAAAAAAATGAAGCCATCGGACGCTGCAACATCATTCTTCAAAAAACCGAATCCGGCGAGCCGCGGGTAACGCGACAGCCTCTGCGCGACATGCCTGCCGAACTTAAGCAGGTTATAGAAGACATGAGGTAATAAGGGACTTTGATGTCGAGAGCTACCTTTCGCATCTGGCGTGGGCAAAACGGAAGCGGCGAGTTCCGCGACTACTCCATCGACATCTCGCCGGGTATGGTAGTGCTCGATGCCGTCCACCGTATTCAAGCCGAACAGGCCAACGACCTGGCCGTTCGCTGGAACTGCAAGGCAGGAAAGTGTGGCTCGTGTTCCGCCGAGATCAACGGTAATCCGCGCCTCATGTGCATGACGCGGCTCAGCGCGTTGCCGCTCGAGCAGCCGGTCACGATTGAGCCTATGAAGTGCTTCCCGCTCGTGAAGGATCTCGTGACCGACGTTTCCTGGAACTACCGCGTGAAGAAGCAAATCAGGCCCTTCAAGCCGCGCCCCGCCGACGCCCCAGACGGAACATGGCGTATGGCGCAAGCCGATGGTGACCGAGTGCAGGAGTTTCGAAAGTGCATCGAGTGTTATCTATGCCAGGATGTCTGCCACGTGCTGCGCGAACATAAACTCCACGATCAGTTTGTAGGCCCGCGTTTTCTCGTCTACAACGCAGCTCTCGAGATGCATCCGCTCGATGACCAGAGCCGGCTCCAGGATCTTCGCGAGCGCCAAGGCATTGGTTTCTGCAACATTACCAAGTGCTGCACAAACGTCTGTCCGGAGGGCATCAGAATTACAGATAACGCCATCATTCCGCTGAAAGAGCGCGTTGTCGATGAATATTTCGACCCTATGCGGAAGCTCTTTCGCGTATTCAAAGTGCGCTGAGTCGCCCAGGATCGGAATCGCCAGGCAAGTAAGCGGAAGCTCACTTAGAAAGCGATACAATCTTGAACCAGTACCCGACAGAGACGCATGAACTACGAACTGAAGCCTATCTCTCGCTCCGCAATTCCTGCAGCGCTCGAAAAGGCCCATCTTTACCGCCTTCTCAACGAGCCATGGCAAGCCGAAAGCATCTGTGAAGACGTTCTGCGGGTGGACCCGCGCAACCAGGGGGCGCTGGTTACGCTGCTGTTGGCCATCACCGATCAGTTCGGTATTCAGGTCTCCACGGCGCGCGCTCGCGAGGTGCTCAATTCAATGGACAGCGAGTACGATCGCGCTTATTATGCAGGCATTATCTCCGAGCGATCCGCGCGGGCGCGTATGCGGCACGGACTTCCCGGTGCCAATTTCAAAGCGTACGACGAGTTTATCGATGCCATGCGGCATTATGAGCGCGCCGAGCGCCTCCGCCCTGCAGAGAACGACGATGCCGTTTTGCGCTGGAACACGTGCGCACGCACTTTGTCAAGGAGTCCCGATCTCCGGCCCCAGCCTGAAGAGGTTGCGGCCGCGATACTCGACGACTGAGTCACAGAGCGGCGGAAAACTTCAATGGACACGGTGATTGAAAGTGTGCGCGAACCTGGCCCCCGGCGGGCCTCCGATACCTCCAGCGCAGTTATCCGTTTTGCAAAGGACTGGCAGGAGTTTTTGGAAGGCGGGATCAGGCCGTCTGGCGAGCTGAGGATCGACTACGATCCCGAGCGCCTTACAACCTGCCACACGAATTGGCATGGAGCGGATATCTGGAACATCAGGGCCTATGTCCGCTTTCACCCCGGAGGGCAGTTATTCGAGGGATCTGTGTTGAAAGAGCTGCGCAATGGCGGCCTTGTATATGCGCACCGCCCGCAACCGCTTCCCGTTACCGTGCCCGACGATGCCGTTCAGGTCGAAATCTGGTTTCACACCTGGTACCAGCTGAGCAGTTTCTGCGAAGCCTGGGACAGCCGCTTCGGCCAGAACTACTGGTTTGAGGTTGCCCGGTAACGCGCTGACGTACCCGCCTTCTAGGTTCGTAAGCGAAAATCTTCGCTCCCACTCTCAAGTTTTCGTTTCTGTCCGCCGATTCTCCTGTAGGCGGAGAAAAGACGAAACATGGGCACACGGAACATGGCACGGGAGTCGGCGCTTTCGGCGCAAGCAGAGGAAATCTGCGCACCAGATGCAAGCCGTGAGCAGCTCATCATGGAGCATTTGCCGCAAGTAAAACTAATCGCAAAGCGCATTCACGACAGACTTCCCGTATCCGTAAGCCTGGAGGACTTAGTCTCGAGTGGCATAGTGGGGCTTATCGCGGCCATTGACCGCTATGACGCCAAGCACGATGTCAAATTGAAGACTTACGCGGAGTACAAGATTCGCGGCGCAATTTTGGACAGCTTACGCGATCTCGACTGGGCGCCTCGCCAGCAGCGCAAGCGCTCGAGACAGATCGAAAGTGCAATCGCAGCGCTCGAACAGGAGCACCAGCGCATGCCAACCGAGGAAGAGATTGCCGAATACCTGCGCGTTTCGGTGGCCGAGTATCAGGAATGGCTAATGGATGTGCGCAACCTGAACGTAGGAAGCCTGGAGAACACGAGTGGTGACGATGATCGTGGCAATCTGCTTCGCTACGTGGCCGATTCAACGGAGCACTGGCCCTCGCAGATTCTGGAACGATCGGAGCTCGAACGGAGCCTTGCGCGTGCTATCGAAAGAATGCCGCGCATGGAGCGGACAGTTCTTAGTCTCTACTACTACGAGGAAATGACGCTGCGGGATATCGCGAAAATCGTGAATCTGCACGAATCACGCGTTTCGCAACTGAAGTCGCAAGCCATTCTGCGATTGAAGTCATACGTTCAGAAGCGCTGGGTGCACTAACAACCTATTGGTTGCCCCAGAACGGCTGACGCCCTTCCGGAATCTCCGCGGGCACGACGCTGACGACAAGCGACTTGTGATCGCGCACGACAGAAACCTGAACGGGTTTTCCGGGTGCGGCCTGATTACGCACTGACGCGGTGATATCGCGGGGATTCGAAACTTCGTGGCCATCGATTGCGGTAACTACGTCTCCCGATCTGATGCCTGCTTTGTCACCAGGGGAATTCTTCTCGACCGCGCGGATCAGCACGCCGCGTTTAACACCGAAGTACTGCGCGAGCTGAGAATCGACCGGCTCGCACTCAATGCCGAGTGCGGAATTCTTCCAGACAAGTAAGGGCGTTGGGATGTCCGTTGGCATGAAAAAGTTTCGGAACGCGTGAGGATCGAAGCTTCTGAATGTTGGAGGCAGCTCCAAACGCGGCTCGGGAGGTGTACCTGTCGCAACTGTTGCCGTTTCGGTTTTACCGTCGCGCCAATATTGGATTTTGACTTTTCTGCCGGGCGGAGTTTCGCGAACCAAGCGAACGAACTGTTCCGCACCCAAGATAGTCTCGCCGTTGTAGCTGAGAAGCACATCGCCGGGTTTGATGCCGGCCTTTTCGGCGGGGCTGCCGTTCAGAACTTCGTTCACATGCACCCCGCGCTCGCTGTCGAGTTTGAGATTTCGCGCTATCTCCGGAGTCACATCCATCATGCGGACGCCCAGATAACTCCCGGAAGCGCGAGTCTGCGGGGGCACGGGGAATTGCGACCCGAGCGATTGGCCATAGAGGCGCGGCGGGCAGAAGACTCCGGCAGCAAGCGCCAGCGTCAAGACTAGAACACGCATAAATCACCTGACAGAGCGCGTGAATCAATAAACATCAACAGGCGCATTTATCTCGCGCAAAATTTCAAAGGAGCGCATCCGTACGTAATCGTCGACTTGTTGCGACCGGATGATTTCCTGGAGCGTATTCGCCAGCTCGGGGCTGATACCCGTCTTGTTCATGACGGGAGCGAGAAGGTCGATCGCTTCCGCACGCACGCTCGCGTCGTCATCATGTTGCAAAACGTACTTCAGAGCTTCCCGGGTAAGTGCATCGGGAAATTGCCGGAGTCCTTCGAGAGCCTTCAGCCGAACAGCGGCATTCGGATCCTGACGAACACTGGCGATGAGAGCGTCGCGGACATCGTTCCCTGTTTGACCGTTTAGAGTCTCGATCGAATCGACCCGCAGCGCCGGATCGTTTGGATCTCTTGTCGCGGCTAGAATGAGACCGCGAATCTGGTTGTCGTCGATGCGGCCGCTCAGCTCGCGCTCGCGCACCTGCTCGACAAGGAGGCGAATGTGGCCATCGTCGCCGGGCCGCACCTCACGAACGCGCGTAAAGGGAGCAACGGGCGCGAGATCGGCAGAAGCAATTCCCGGCGTAGTTGAAAACCCAGGTAAGCCGTAACGCTCGGCCCAGCGGCCTGCCGCAAATCCGGCGAACAACAAGAAAGAAGCAGCAGCAACGCGCATAGCCCAGCCGGGATTCGATAACGAAAGGTTTTCCAGCCAGTCGCGCCAGATCGCTCTGTGCGAAGTTTTCTCAACGCGCGCGCAACCGATGTTGGCCTTTAAGTCCTGACGGCAGGAAGAAAGCAGTTCGAGCGATACACCCAACTGCCCGGAGTTCACCGAGCTATGCCAAGCCTTCTCGCACGCCAGTGCCTGCTGGCAGAACGCACATCCTGCGAGATGCTGTTCGAGTTCCTCTTCCCGCGCGAACTCGAGCTCGCCGTACAGATAAAGCGAAACATTGTTTTGCACCTGCTGGCACGTCATACGAGATCTCCCAGCGCTGCCCGCATTTTCTGTGTCGCGCG
>JAFAQG010000721.1 GCA_019246575.1 Acidobacteriaceae bacterium | reverse complement strand
AGCTGCTTTCATGCGATCAAATAATTTCTGGTTTGTCGGCCCGTAATTCGACCCGCCCGACGCGGTTGGATCGTAGCCATTGTTCCCCGCTGCGGAAGGCCGCGGATGAAAATACTCCGGCCTCGAGAAACTCTGGGCAATGAGCGTCGAGCCGACGACTTGCCCGTTCATCGTTACGAGGCTTCCGTTCGCTCTGTTTTTGAACAGAACCTGACAGATTCCGGTTATCGCGAGGGGGTAAATCAGCCCTGTGAGCACGGTCATCAGGATCATCATCCTAAGTGCGGGCGCGAGATGCTTCAGCATGTGTTTCGATCCTTTCTAAGCGAGATGCATCCATACGAGCAGCTGATCGATGGCCCAGATACCTGGGAAGGGCACGATAATGCCGCCGATGCCATAGATCAGGATGTTGCGCCGCAACAACGATGCCGCGCCGACTGGTCGATATCTCACGCCTCGCAATGCGAGCGGAACCAGCGCAATAATGATCAAAGCGTTGAAGATTACGGCCGCGAGCACGGCGCTCTGCGGTGTATGCAGGCCCATGATGTTGAAACGAGCGAGTGCCGGGTAAGTGGCCATAAACATCGCGGGGATGATGGCGAAATACTTGGCAACGTCATTTGCAATCGAAAATGTTGTAAGTGCACCGCGCGTTATCAGTAACTGCTTCCCGATGGCGACGATTTCAATGAGCTTTGTCGGGTTACTGTCAAGGTCGACCATGTTCCCGGCCTCTTTGGCAGCCATCGTGCCGGTGTTCATGGCAACGCCCACGTCAGCCTGGGCGAGTGCGGGCGCATCATTAGTGCCATCCCCCGTCATCGCCACGAGTCTTCCTTCCGCTTGTTCTTTCTTGATGTAAGCGAGTTTGTCGGCGGGTGTCGCTTGTGCGAGGAAATCATCCACGCCGGCTTCGGTTGCAATCGCGGCCGCGGTTAGCGGGTTGTCGCCCGTGATCATAACAGAGCGGATGCCCATCGCCCGAAGCTGATTCATTCGCTCCTTCATTCCGCCCTTGACGATGTCTTTGAGATGGATGACACCGAGTGCGCGCGACCCGTCCGCGACGGCCAGCGGAGTTCCGCCCATTCGGGAAATCTGGTCCGACGTCTCTTCATAGCCGGGAGGAAGTGTCCCGCCCGTGTCCTGAACGAATTTCGCAATCGCACCACTTGCGCCTTTGCGCAGCCGGCGGCCATTGAGATCGACGCCGCTCATTCGCGTATACGCGGAGAACGGTATGAAGTTGGCCTCGCGCTCGCCTACGTCTCGGCCGCGTAAGCCGTATTTTTCTTTTGCAAGCACCACGACGGAACGGCCTTCAGGCGTCTCATCGGCGAGGCTCGAGAGTTGCGCGGCATCCGCCAACTCCTCCTCCGATACACCCGGAAAAGGCTTGAACTCGACCGCTTGGCGATTACCCAGAGTGATCGTTCCGGTTTTGTCGAGCAGAAGCGTGTTCACATCGCCCGATGCTTCCACCGATTTCCCGCTCATCGCGAGCACGTTATCCTGCATCACGCGATCCATTCCCGCGATACCGATTGCGGAGAGCAGGCCGCCGATGGTCGTAGGAATCAGACACACGAGGAGGGAAACGAGAACTGCGATGGTCGGCACAGTTCCCGAGCCCGCGGATGCGACCGCATAAATCGCAAACGGATGAAGCGTCGCAACGGCCAGAAGGAAGATAATCGTCAAACCCGCAATGAGAATGTTCAGCGCGATTTCGTTCGGGGTCTTCTGACGTTCGGCTCCTTCCACAAGTGCGATCATCCTGTCGAGGAAGGTTTCTCCAGGGTTCGACATGATCCGAATCTTGATCTGATCGGAGAGGACTTTTGTTCCGCCCGTAACAGCACTCCGATCACCGCCGGATTCGCGGATCACCGGTGCGCTTTCACCGGTAATCACGGATTCGTCAACGGTCGCAATTCCTTCGATGACCTCTCCGTCGCCAGGAATGAGATCGCCCGTTTCGGCAATCACAATATCGCCGGAGCGCAGCTTCGAGGCAGGAATTGTCTCCGTTTTGTTGCCAACGAGGCGTTTGGCCACAGCATCCGTCTTGGTTCTGCGCAGAGCATCGGCCTGCGCTTTGCCGCGAGCCTCGGCCATCGCTTCCGCGAAATTCGCGAACACCACCGTGAACCATAGCCACAAAGCAATTTGGAATCCGAAGCCTGCATCCTTCGCGCCTATCGCCAGGTCGCGTACTAGAAAAATCGTGACCAGCGCCGCACCGACTTCGACGACGAAGATGACGGGATTGTTGAGCAGAGTTAGCGGGTTGAGCTTGACGAAGGAATCAGCCGTCGCGCGCTTGAGAATCTCAGGATCGAACAGCGGGCGTGCACGAACTAACTTAGTCGGCAGCAGCGATGTGATATCCTGCGCTGGCGGTTGTGTCTGTGTAGGTCTCTCAACAGTAGTCCCCATAAGTTAACCCCAGATCGGCAACAGCAGAAGCGACAGTAACTTACCGTCCTGCATGAGATAGTGTTCGACGATTGGCCCTAAGGCGAGAGCCGGGAAGAACGTCAGCGCGCCAACAAGGATAACAGTACCGACCAATAATCCGACGAATAGCGGTGTGTGCGTCGGCAGGGTTCCGCTCGTGTATGGAACCTTCTTTTTCAAAGCGAGGCTACCTGCAACCGCAAGCAGCGGGATAAGAAAGAAAAATCGGCCGATCAGCGTGGCAAGGCCGATTGTCAGGTTGTACCACGGAGTATTCGGATTGATGCCGCCGAATGCGCTGCCGTTGTTTCCCGTGGCGCTAGTATACGCGTACAGGACTTCCGAAAAGCCATGAGCTCCGGGGTTGTTGAAATTGGCAGTAGCCGGCCCAGGAGGGTTCCAATAGCTGTGCGCCACGGGCTGTCCTTTGGCATCCTTTCCGGGCGGCGCAAAGTGAATGACAGAGGAGATGGCGGCGAATACAAGGATACTGAAGGCAGTGCAGATGAGCGAAAGCATCGCCATCTTAACTTCTTTCTGCTCGATCTTCTTGCCGACGTATTCGGGCGTGCGCCCCACCATCAGTCCCGCAATGAAGACCGCGAGAATTGCGTAGAGCAGGATCCCGTACAAACCTGCGCCTACTCCTCCGAAGATGACTTCGCCGGTCTGGATATTGAATAGCGGCACTAAACCGCCGAGGGGAGTGAAGCTGTCGTGCATCCCGTTAACGGCCCCGCAACTCGCGTCCGTGGTTACGGTTGCAAAAAGGGCGGAAGCCGCGATGCCGAAGCGCGTTTCCTTGCCTTCCATATTGCCGCCCGGCTGTGCGGCCGTTTCATGAGTCTCGATGCCCAATTTCGCCAAAGTCGCATTGCCGTTCTGCTCTGCCCAGTAACAGAAGAATGCTCCTGCCAGGAACATGACCGCACAGGCGCTGAAGATGGCCCAGCCCTGCCTGCGATCTCCGATCATGACGCCAAAGGTGTAGGTCAGGCCGGCGGGGATCACGAAGATCAGGACGATCTGGACGAGGTTCGTGAGAGGCGTTGGGTTCTCGAATGGATGCGCCGAGTTGGCGTTGAAGAATCCGCCGCCATTCGTACCCAGCATTTTGATGGCTTCCTGCGATGCAGTCGGACCCTGAGCGATTAGTTGCTTCGCACCTTCAAGGGTAGTCACCGTTGTATAGGGATGAAAATTTTGAATGACACCTTGCGAGCAAAAGAACAAAGCGCCAACAACTGAGATCGGCAACAGCACGTAAAGGGTCGCGCGGGTGAGGTCGACCCAGAAATTTCCAATACTGCTCACCTGCTGGCGGGCAAAGCCGCGCACGAGCGCGATCGCAACGGCAATGCCCGCCGCTGCAGAGACGAAATTCTGAACCGCCAGGGCCGCCATCTCTACGAGGTAGCTCAGGGTGCTTTCAGGCGTATAGGACTGCCAGTTCGTGTTCGTCAAGAAACTGACGGCAGTATTGAAAGCAAGGTCCGGTGACACGTTAGTGTGATTGAAACCCTGCGGATTCAACGGCAACAGACCTTGCAGCCGCTGCAGAATGTATACGAAGACGAACGAGAATATACTGAACGCCAGCAGTGAGGCGGTGTACTGCGTCCAGCGTTGTTCCGTCTCCTCTTTTATCCCAACCAGCCTGTACGTTAATACCTCGAGAGGCCTGAGGATCGGGTGCAGAAACGTCCGCTGCCCTTCGAACAACCTTGCCAGGAAGATACCGATTGGCTTCGTCAGTACCAATATGACGGCGAAAAAGACGAGTATCTGGGAAATGCCATTCCCTGTCATAGATCGTTTCCTTTGTTCGGATGAAAGACCCTAAAACTTCTCCGGTCTAAGTAGCGCATACACGAGATAGGCGAAGAGAAACACAGTTGCCACTCCGCCGATGATGTAATCCATACAAGAAAGTCCTTGAACGTGGAGTGCCTAAAGGCGGTCGCAGGCTTTTGTGAAAGCCCAGCAAACAATAAAGAACATTACTGCGACCAGTGAATAGAGGATGTCAGCCATAATCGAAATCGAAAGGCGTTCGTGCGCCCTTTTCAACATAGATGTTCGCGCCTAAGGCCGGGCTAAAGGATTTCTAAGGATTCGCCTTACCCGACACGAGCTCAATCGACAAGCTAAAGTGTTCTCACTCGAGCTTCAGGTGTCTAGCCTGAATCGTTCGGCAGCTACAGCGTAAAGGCGCCTCCAGACTAGCCGGTTGATAGTAACGACTACGGCCGCCATGACAAGTGTTGCACCGAGCAGAAGCGGAATGTTTCCGGTATCTGTCGCGAGGCTGATAACAGCGCCTAATCCTAACGTTGAGAACGTGCGCCCTCGGAAATGAAAGTACTCCGCCACAATACTTGCATTCCACGCTCCGCCCGACGCGGTGACCAATCCTGTGATCAGCTGCGGAAACAGCGCCGGCAAAATTAGTGTGCGCCACTGCTGTATTCTGGGGAGCCGAAAGATTCTGCAAACTTCTTTCAAATCGGTCGGTATTGCCGATGCGCCCGCAATTACGTTGAAGAGGATGTACCATTGCGTGCCCAACAGCAGCAGCACAATTGAGCCGATGCCAAGCCCGCCACCCGCGCGAATTAATACGAGTATCACGATCGGGAACAGCGCCGTCGCGGGAACGGAGGCAGCGATCTGCGCAAGAGGTTGTGCCACGGCCGCGAGTTTCGGACGAAGCCCGACGTAAACTCCAGCCGGCACGGTCCACAACGCAGCCAAAACCAGTGCAAACTCCACGCGAAAGAACGTCGCGACCGTTCCCCTGCAGACTTGTTCGAAGTCGGGCAGGGACATGTGAGCGACGGTGGCGGCCATCCGTGCAGTCGCAAATACCAGAACGGAGACGAGGCCCAGCAAACCGGCGCGCCTCAGCCCTCTTGCGATAGAGCGTCTAGGTACGCGCGCGTGCGCTCCGGGCACCGTGCGGGCGAAGTATAACCAGACAGTCTCGTGGAGGGGCGACAATACCGCCCGCCTGACGCTCTTCACGAGCATCGAACGCCTCAGCAAATCGAGAACGGGCGATCGGGGGACGGCTGAAGCTTCCACCTGCTCGAATTTGAATTTGTCGCTCCATGCAATGAGCGGGCGCCAGATGACCTGGTCCATGACGACGATGACAAAAATCATCGTCCCGAGACCTAGAGCAATGGCTTTGAAATCGCCTGCGTCGGATGCGGTCTGCAGATACGAGCCCAGCCCGGGTAGTCGAAGATCGCGGTTGCCAAGCACGAACATTTCGCAAGCCATGAGGAAGAACCAGGCGCCCGCGACAGACATGATGGAATTCCACACAAGTCCGATCGCGGCAAACGGCAACTCAAGTTGTGTAAATTTTTGCCACCAGCTCAAGCGATAGACGTGAGCCGCCTCGAGCATCTCGTAAGGAATGCTCTTCATAGACGAATAGACACTGAACGCCATGTTCCAGACCTGCCCGGTCACGATCAGCAGGATCGATCCCGCTTCCAAACCTGCCTGTCTGCTCGGGAAAAGGGCAATCATCGTCAACATGACCCCAGGCAGGAAGCTGAGCACAGGAATCGATTGCAGAGTGTCTAACAGCGGGATCATGAATCGCTCGGCTGCGGAATTATGGGCAGCTATGTAGGCGTAGACAAGCGTGAAAACCAGGCTAAAGCAGTACGCTATGCAGATTCTGGCGACTGAGAAAAACGCATACCGCGGAAGCATTCGAGCATTCAGAGAGATTTCTGCGCGGCTCTGCACCGGACCTGCCCAGTAATGTCCGAGCGACAAGAGCCCGTAAAAGACCGCAATTCCGGCCAGGAGTATGGGCACATCTCTCGCAAGGGCAGGTAAGCCACTTGCCAGCCTGAGTGAGATTGAGGGTTTTAGCGCCGTTGCCGGTTGCTGCTGTAACCGCATCATGCGTTGTCGCCTCGGTCAATGGGCGCGCTCACAAGTTGCGCGAGAGATAGACAGTGTCGTTATCGGCGTCGTATAAGAATAGGCCGGCGTAGCGGCCCCAGTTTATAGCGGTTTCGATCTGACGGTCGACTTCCTGTTGAGCCAAGTGCTCGTCCAAGATATCGCGAAAAAACTCCAGCGGCATCATATGGTCTGATTTCGCTGTCAGCGTGTTATTGATCTGCTGCAACAGAGGCACGCTCTCGAGAGAGGCGTTGCGAAATAGAAGTTTGCGAGTTGCGATGTCGGCCTGCGCAAAATCGCTGCCCGCCGGAGTGACTTCCACGTCTCCTTTTTCCAGCTTTGCGAATGAGAGTAAGGCTGCAGCCTCAACAATCGGCAGCAGATCGTCGATCTCCATGTGCAACTGCTCTGCGATTCGATACAAGTCGGCCTGACCGCCGTGATCCATAACTAACTCAAGAAGTCCTGCGATTGCGCCAGGCCGGGCATGCGGAAGCGCCACATACGACGGTTTACGATCTCTTGCTGAAACGGCAGGCGGGGCGGCGCGAAGTTCCGGTTGCGTTATGAGCTTGTATATATAGTCGACGTAAATGAGAAACTCCGCTGAGTTGCGCTGCCTCGGCTGCTTTAGCGGCAAAGGGAAGTCGGCGCGAATTCGGGCCGGGTTCCTCCCCAGAACGATGATTCGGTCAGCTAGCAGGACAGCTTCCTCAATGTTGTGAGTCACTAAAAAAATACTTCTGGTTGTAATCTTTCGCCCGAGCCATAGCTCGAGTAATTCGCCGCGTAAGTTATCGGCCGTAAGCACGTCTAACGCGGAGAATGGTTCGTCCATAAATAGAATTTCGGGCTCTACCGCAAGCGCACGCGCGAAGCCGACTCGTTGCTTCATTCCCCCCGACAACTCCTTCGGGTAGGCATTCTCGAATGCCTGCAATCCGACCGAGCGAATGCATGCGAGAGCCCGCGACTCTCGCTCCGACCGCTCCATGCCCCGCGCAAGTAGCGGAACTTGAACGTTCTCTGTCACAGTGAGCCAGGGAAACAGCGCGAAGCTTTGAAACACGATCGCAACATTGGGCGCGCACTGCGCAAGCGGTGTGCCGTTCCAGATCACTTCGCCCTCGGACGCAGGCGTTAGGCCCGATAAGATTCGCAAAAGAGTCGATTTGCCGGAACCGGAAGGTCCAAGAAGCGCGACGATTTCGCCGGCGTGAATTCGCAGCGTTAACGGTGCAATCACCTGTATGGAACCGCCCGCCGGAACTGGAAAGCTCTTCTCGATGCCGATTGCTTCCACGATGGTTTCCGCCGTGCGAGCAGTTCGACTTGGCCGGGCAACACGTTCGAAACCGGCTTCGCCCACCCCCGGTGCAGTCTCCGCGAGCTCGTCCATCAAGCGTTGCCATGTTTGTTCCGGAAGCTCGTCGAAGAACTGCAGCCTCTCGGCGGGATTCATTGCATCGACGATGGCCTTCATCCGCGCCGGCGGACAGCCATGCAAGAGCACGTAAGAGTGGTAATACGGCAAAATTGCGACAGCTTTGCCGGCAAACTCGACCGGAAAATCACAAAAAACATTCTGCTGATACTCGAACGGCAGGCTTAAAAACATAGCCGAAAATGCCTCTGAGTCGAGTTGCTGGATGAGGGCTGAGGCCTGTTCGGCGTGCCCTGATGACACGAGCAGTTGCAGCTTTTCGGCAAGCGGGGAGTTCACGGCCATCCATAGCCTACTACGCTGGACGGGGTTCGGGGTCTCGCGGTACTGACCGGCAAGAAAGTCGGCGCGCGTGTATCGCGGCGATTCGTCGGTTGAGCTGTGGTCCCGTTTACTGGGCTGTAAGTACCGGTAAGTACTGATCTGGTGCGGCGGTTGCGAACGGGATCAGCTTCCGAGTCCCAGTACATGCCTGACTTTTGCTCACGGTTAAGTCGTTGATGATTTCACACGGCAAATGATACTTTCAGATGAACACCACAGCCGAATACTGCGTTAATGCTTTCTCTTATGTCGAAATTGGGCGCGACACCTAGTCTGAATCCGCCGGCGGACGGCTCATCGGAAAGATGACACTACGTTATTTACCTCCGTATCGCCGCGAACGGGCCTGGCTTGCACCGCAGCCGTTGCTCTATGCACTTCAGGCACGGTGGAGGCTGCTGCTTGGCTCATCAGCCACTTTATTTACCATCGGCCTGGCGCTCATTCTGCTGCTTCCGAAGAAGTTCGAATCGCACATGAAGCTATTGGTGAAGAGCGAAAGTGAGCGCATCGTCAGCCCCACTCAGCGGAACATAAATTCCGAAATTCAGGTGCTGAAGAGCTCCGATGTGCTAAGAAAAGTTGTTCTGAAAACCGGTTTGCAAAAGCTCGAGTTCGGCGCTTCCGACTCGGTAGGTGAGACATCGTCACTGACCATTGAGAAAGCGGTTCGCAGGCTCAAAGACGATCTCAAGACCAGCGCAATAAAGGATTCGAACGTTATCGAAGTAGCGTACGCGGCCGCGAGTCCAGATACCGCAGCAGCAGTTCTAAGGCAACTTGCCGATGCGTATGTGGAGATACACGGTGAGGCACGCCCGGCCAAGGGCAATTTGAAGTTCTTGCAGCATCAGAGTGTTTTCTGGTCTCAAGGATTACAGCGCGCCGAAGAGGATCTAGTGAATTTCCGCAAGGCATACAGTACTCTCGTGCTTCCGGGAGAACGCGAAGCATTTGCGAAACGAGCGGTGGAAGCTCAAGCGGCCTTCGAACAGGCGGACGCACAAGTCGCGCAATGCCGAAGAAAGGTATCGGCAGCCCGTGAGAAATTGCAAAGGCTTCGCACGACTGCTGCGACCAGATCGGAAGCTCAGGTTGATTCGGGTAACAGGGCGCACGGGACCATCATGCTCGCGGGATTCAAGGAACGCGCGGCGCGTTTCATACCGAGGCTGTGGCGTGCGGATCACCGGGTGCGTGAAGAAAATCAGCAAACCGAAAAAACTGAGCGCGCATTTGCTTCTGTTTCGACTGACGCCGGCGACAATCAAATAACGGTTATTAACCAGGTACAGCAGACTGCGGAAAGCGATCTTGTCGATGCCGAAGTCGAGCTGGCCGGATTGCAAGATCTTAGAGATCGGTTGAAGAATATCGCCGAGCGTTACAGGAAAGGCGTAGATCAGCTCGCCTCTGCAGCCATCAAGCACGACGCCCTGCTCCGAGAAGTGAAACAGAGCGAAGATCGTTATCTGCTTTATTCGCGAAAGCAGGAAGAGGCGCGCATCGCTCAATCGGTTGCTGCCGATGAAGTCTCAAACGTGACCGTCGCAGAAAGCCCGGCCATTCCTGCTCAGCCCTCGACGCCCGACGTGGGGACCGATGTGACCGTGGCGGCTGTTCTGTCGTTTTGTTTCGGCGCGCTGTTTGTCGTGACAGTAGAGTTTCTCAGTCCGAGCGCGCTTCTGACATACGCAGCCTATTCTGCAGTCAGACGAACAGAGACCTAACCAACGGCCTACCTATACTGCTCCTCTACTTCCCGTAACCAATCGGGTCTCTTGAGGACCTCCCGCGGTTTGCTGCCGTCCGGAGGTCCGATAATTCCTTCGCGATGCATCATGTCCAGGATGCGCGCCGCTCGGCCATAGCCAAGCCGTAATCGCCGCTGTAATGTGGATGTGGATGCCTTGCCCATCTCGAGGACAACGCGAACGGCATCCTCGTACATAGGATCCTGCTCACTCTCCAAATCGTCGGCTTCTTCACTCTGTTCCGACGGAGGCGCCAAAAGGTAGCTGCGGTCATATTCAGGCGCGGCTTGCTGCTTCCAAAACTCAACGACACGATTTATTTCAATTTCGCTGACGAACGCGCCGTGTACACGCGTCAACCGCGACGACCCGGGCGGCAGAAACAGCATGTCGCCCTTGCCCAGCAGGTGCTCGGCTCCCATGGTGTCAAGCACAGTCCGCGAGTCAACTCGAGTTGCAACCCGGAAACTGAGACGCGAAGGAAAATTCGCTTTGATAAGTCCTGTGATTACGTCTACACTAGGACGCTGCGTGGCGAGTACCAAGTGCATCCCCACCGCGCGCGCCATCTGCGCCAGCCGCGTGATGCATTCCTCAACGTTCGCGCGTTCAATCATCATGAGATCCGCCAACTCGTCAATAAGGATGAGGATGTAGGGCAACGGTTCAAGATCCTGTTCCTCGGTTTCGCCCTCATCGAATAAAGCCCGTGGTTGCTCGCGCAATTGCGCCACCTTGCGGTTGTACTGATCGATGTTTCGCACTCCGTGCTCAGCCAGCAGCTTAAGCCGGCGGTCCATTTCGAGCACCGCGTTCCGCAGAGCATTAGTCGCTTTTTTTGGTTCCGTAATGACAGGCGTGAGGAGATGCGGAATGCCTTCGTAGATTCCCAGCTCGACGCGCTTCGGATCTACCATGATCATGCGCACTTCATCGGGTGTCGCCTTGAACAGGAACGACATGATCATCGCGTTGAGCATGACGCTTTTGCCCGACCCGGTGGACCCGGCAATCAGCAGGTGGGGCATACTCTCGAGCGAAGCTACCTTGATGCGGCCGTTGATGTCTTTGCCAAGCGCGACCGACATCCGGGAGGAGGCCTCGCGGAACTCGCCGGACTCGAGGATTGCGCGCAAGCTGATCAGCTCGCGTTTCGAATTGGGCACCTCAATGCCGACCGTTGGCCTTCCCGGCAGGCGCTCAATCAGGACTGATTCCGCTTGTAGACCGAGGCACAGATCTTCCGTCAGGGTGGTTATGCGACTGTACTTCACGCCCGCTTCCGGCTTGTATTCGAACGTGGTAACGACGGGGCCGGGATTGATCTGCACGACTGAACCGCGCACATTGAACTCTTCAAGTTTGGACTTGATGCGAGCAGCGATATCTTTCAGCTCCTGGCTGTCATAGCCGTTGCCGAGCGGGATGTCATTGAGGAGTTCGGTCGAGGGCAGTCGGTACAGACGCTTTTGCTGGGGCTTGGGTTCAGGCGAGCGGTCCGCCTCGTCGTCGCTGTCAATAAGCTCTTCTTCATCGGTTCGTTCGTCCGCGCTCACCGTAGGCTGGAGATCGAGTGGGCGGATCGGGATGTCGTCGTCTTCTTCGGTGCCGGATTGCTCCGGCTCAACATCGAATGGCGGATTATCGGGCGGGACAAAGGTGGATGCTATTGCGCGGACTGCTGGAGCGTTGCTTCTGATCCGGCGCGCAACCCGTTCGGCAGCCCGAGCTTTTGCCCTCTCGATAGCGGCCTGACGTTTGGCTTTGCGGGTAGCGCGCCACCGTTCGACGAAAGCGTTCCAGCGAGCCATGGGGCCGCTGAGCCAGCGCATAAGCGTCGAGACCTCGAACGTCGAGGCGAAATACAACGCAAGGACCGCGGCGGCGGCAGTGATGATAGCCGCTCCAGTTACATCGAAGCGCGCCGTCAGGTAGTCCGCAATCACCATTCCTGCCATACCGCTGGCCCCGATTGTGCCGAACAACTTGGCGGACGGGAGCAGGCCGCAGCCGGCGGAGACGCAGAACCATAGGGCGAGGCTACCGAAAACGCGAAACCAGGGGCTTTCGACTGGTGACGAACGAAGCCATTTAATTCCCAGGACCCAGAGGTGAACCGGCAACAAGAATGCGCTGATCCCAAAAGTCTGCAGCAGCAGATCGGACCACTTCGCGCCGGAGATGCCCAACCAATTGTCGGTGCGTGCGAGGGCCGTCGCGGTGTTCCAGGATGGGTCTGCTGGCGAGTAGGAAGCCAGACTTAGCGCAACGGCCAAGCCGAGCAGCAGCAATAGAAACCCGACGGCTTCGTTAAGACGCGTGTAGCGAGACGGGCACAGTAATGTCATCCGCGAGTGCGGAAGAATACAGCCAGAGCGACTCTATTATGCCAAAGTTAAATGAAACACTGTGAATCGATGACGCGAGCCGCGCATAATGAGTGTAACCACACGTCGGCATCTCTGAAGTGAGGACTTCAGCGATCGAAAGTTATGGCCGTTACTAGTGAATGAATGCGCGCGACGAAAATAGTAGCCACTCTCGGTCCGTCGACTGACCCGGAACATATCCTGCGCAGTTTGTTTGAAGCAGGTGTTGATGTGTTCCGCCTCAATGTTTCTCATGGCTCACAGCAGGATCATGCCCGGAGGATCAAAGCGGTACGTGAGATGGCCGCGAGATTGCGCGTCCACTCGGGCATTCTACTGGACCTGCAGGGACCCAAGATCCGGCTCGGGACGTTCAAGGACGGCCCTTATGAACTGAAAAACGAGTCGATATTTACGATAACGACGCAGCCGGTAGAGGGTACGGGTGAGATCGCATCGACAAACTACCCCGACTTTGCCCGGGACGTGAGGCCCGGAGATCCGGTGCTGCTCGCCGAC
>JAFAQG010000720.1 GCA_019246575.1 Acidobacteriaceae bacterium | reverse complement strand
CACGAGCATCGGCTCCGGCTTTGCGCTCGGCGGATAAGCGGGTGGAGTCGGGGTTGCGGGTAGGGGCGCGCCGCTGACGATTTGCGCCCAACCAAAATCGGCGTGAGCAACAGTGCGGGAATTCAGAAACGTGCGTCCTGACAGCTGTTGAGGCACGCCATCGAGGAAGAGGACCTTCCGACCGTACGCGGCGAACATCTTCAGCCGCTCGTATGTGGCCTCTGATAGCGCCGATGTGTGGGGTAGGATTACCGTGCGGTACGTGTTTCCGCTTAGGGTTGTGAACCCGCGCGCGTCGAGGGCGAGGTCGCGTGCGAGCGCGTCGTCGCTGACGATATCGAAGTCGATCTGGCGCTCTGACAGCAGTCGTTCGGCGGACACGAACCTTGTATCGGCTTCGGTGTGGTTCATCCAAAGGGCAGAGGTCGGAAGATAGAGGGCGACATCCGCGCCCGGACGGCCGGCTGCCAGTGTGTAACTCAAGCGCCGGACATAGTGGGTCAGTTCGGGAAAGCCGGGCTGTCCCATGTATGGCGACGGCTCGCGGCTGCCGCTGCTCGAGGCCGGGAAGTGCATCATCTCGACAAGGTTGATGCCGCGCACCAACTGCTCGTTGAGGATGTAACGCGCTATGTTTACGTCGGGCTCAGGGCGATACGCGGCGAAGCTTTCTGTAAATGCGCGCGGTCTGCCGTAAACGTGAGCGACGGACGAGGCCAGGCGCGGGTAATCGGAGATCGTATCGGTCCAGATCTGATGCCAGATCGCATCGATTCCCGGCACCTGCACATAACGCATGTCGCGGAAAAAATCGCCTTCGCTACGCGTTAATAGTAATTGCTGTTCCTCATGGTTGAGGTGGACTTGATATTCGAGGTGGTTGGCTGCGCACCAATCACCCTGCGGTTTGAAAAAGCCGTCCCGGAAGAGTTGAGAGAAGACATCGAAGTAGTCCGCTTTAACGCGCAGCGTGGCTCCGCTGATCGGATGCGTTTTCTCGTCGAGAATGGCGGCGAGATACGGACGCACGTCGTAACCTTTCTTCTCTTCGAATATGCCGAAGAACTTCGGTGTCCAAGGCAAACCGCCGATGGAGTAGTCCGGTTCATCGCCGCGGAACCCAAGAATGGTTTTCCTGAATTCGTCGCCGAGTTTGCGGCGATACTGCTCATGTGTGAACGCAAGATACTGTTCGGTTGCTGCCGGGTCGAGATAGTCTTCGAGCGATTGCGATGTATCTTTGACTCGCTTCGGATTGGTATCGGAGCGCGTCGGCGAAGTGCGGAACGCGTGCTCCACAACAAGCAACTCCGTGACTCCCGCGCGTGGCGTCCAGGAGATCTCGGCATTTGCAAACGGCACAGCAAGGTTGGGAATCCCTTCCCCTACAGCCGTCACGGCAACGGTTTCCACCGGCACGGCGTCGTGAACAGGCGTTCCCGGACTCACGGGGATTCGCTTCGCGATAACCAGCGCTTGCATACGCAGATCGGGCCGATCCGTTGTGAACCGGCCGCCTGCGAATCCGCTCGGATACCCGGCATCGTCGACGATCCAAACCCGCATGTCGCGCTTCGCGGCTTCCGCGACGAAGCGCTTCATGAATGCGAAGTAATCGGCCGAGAGATACGGCCATGGCATGTTATAGCCAGCTTGCACGGTGACAGCTCGAAAACCGAGCGCTTTCATGCGGTCGAGGTCGCGCCGCACGATGTCGTCCGTCACAGGACCGTTCAGCCCGTAGTACGGCTCCGGGCCATATTCAGGCGGAGGGCTATTCCACAATTCCGCGATGCTGTTGGCTGTGGGCGTCGAAAGGTGTTGCCAGCTCTGCTGTGCTTCTGCCGGTGTCGGGGTCGTCGTGCAAAGCACAAGAAAGCAGGTCAGGCGGATTTGATAAAACGGATGCACCATGCAGGCGAGGCGATTCTCTCCACTACTGTTGGGAGTTACGGGCATTCTGATTTTATCGACCGCGGTTCGTGCACAGATCGGGGGCACGGGGTCCATCCAAGGAACGTTGACAGATCCGAGTGGCGCGGCAATACCGGGCGCTACGGTTACGGCGACGAATACTAAGACCAATATAAAAACGGCGCAGGAGACCACGGCTGCCGGTTTGTATACGATCGCGGCGCTGCCGGCAGGAGAATACGCGCTGACCGCCACCGCCACAGGATTCCAATCCGTGACTCAGGAGCATGTTTTAGTCGATGCGCTAGCAGTGGTCACTGTGAATTTATCGCTGCAGGTTGGTGCTGTCGGCGAAACCGTGACCGTCTCATCCGCTCCGCCGCCTCTCGACACGGCGGATTCCACACTCGGCAGCAATATGCGAAACGAGCTGTACACGGCGCTCCCGCTCGCGATGGGAAATGGTACTCCACGGGATCCGACAGCGTTCGTGGCACTCGTCCCAGGCGTGCAGAGTGTGAGCACTCAGCCTGCCGGAACATCCTTTGCGTCCTTCAACGGTGGCCAACCGTATCTGAACGAGATCTATATCGAGGGCATCCCGCAAACGAACGCTTCGGTTCAAGGTGAGACGCGAAATCTTTCGCTCAGCATCTCTGTCGAAGCTATCGACCAGTTCCAGGTAGAGACAAACGATCCCCCGGCTATGTACGAAGGACAAGGCGTAGAGAACTATGTCTTGAAAGCCGGCACGAACGATCTGCATGGCTCGTTTTACGAATATTTTCGAAACACGATGCTCGATGCCCGCGGGTTCTTTCCGCCGACGACTCCGGTTGAGAAACAGAATGAATTCGGCGTGAATGTCGGCGGCCCCCTTAAGCGTGACAAGCTGTTCTTTTTCGGCTCGTACGACGGATACTACTTTGTTCAGGGTTCGACGCCGACGCTTCAGTCGATTCCGACGGCGGAAGAACGGCAAGGCAATTTCGCGGCGTTTCCGCAGACGATCTACGATCCTTACTCCACGGTTTGTAACAGCGCCGGAGGTGGATGTGCGAGAGCACTGTTTGGCGGCAATGTCATTCCGGCAAGTTACATTTCTCCGGTGTCGAAATCGTTTCAGTCTTACTTACCGACGCCGACCACCGCCGGGATTCAGAACAATTATCTGGCCAGCTTACCCATCGGCACACACGTGAATAACACGACCGAAAAAGTAGATGTGAATCTAACTGACAAGCATCGCATGTACGGCTTCTTCAGCCGCGGCCAATATACGACCGATCCGTTGGCAAGTATTGTTCCGGCGAATGGCGATGCGTTGCCGCTACCCTACACTGCATCGCGTATCGTGCAGGAGAAAGCGACCGCCGCGCAATTCCATGATGTCTACGTCTTCTCGCCAAGCCTGCTGAACCAGTTTGCCTACTCGTTTACACGATTGTACGTACCCATCATCAACGCCACCGCTTCGGGTGCGTACCCGCAAAAAGCCGGACTAGCAGGCCTGCCCCCGGGGCAAGCGTCGCTCGCGTTCCCGACCGTCACCTTCAATGGGCCAAATGCGCCTATCAGTTGGGTACAAAACAATACCGCATTCGACGAAGCAGTAAATACTTACGTACTTCAAGACAACGCTCAGTGGGTTCGTGGCAAGCACTCGATGACAATCGGCGGCCAGGTTCAATGGTTGCAGGATAATTACACGCAAGCGGATCTTGGAAGCTACGCGGCATTTACTTTCAATAACTCGGAAACAGCGGGTTTCTCTTCGTCAGGTTCGATCTTGAATACGACGGGAAACGCTTACGCCAGTTACTTACTAGGAGCAGTCGATTCCGCAAGCATTACCGACAACTATGCTGTTACGATCGGCGCGCGCTACAAGGACTATGCCGCATATCTTCAGGACGATTTTAAGCTTAACCCTAAGCTGACGCTCAATCTTGGGCTGCGATACAACGTTTTCGGAACACTTCACGAGGTGGCGAACAGGATGTCGTTCCTGAATCCGACGCTGCCAAATCCGGCGATTGGCGGCTATCCCGGCGTGTTACAGTTTGCCGGCAACGGGCCGGATAGCTGCCATTGCGCGACCCCGGTACCGCCGCACTACACCGAGCTCGGACCCCGCATTGGGCTGGCATACCAGCTCAACGACAAGACGGTGATCCGCGGAGGGTACGCGATTATGTACGCACATGGCGGTGGGACGAGCGGCCGTGCAGGCGGACGCAATGGAACCGGCCAATTGGGTTACAACGCGAATCCAGGGTTTTCGAGTCCGAACCCGGGGGCGGGCGCTCCTGCGTTCTTCTGGAGTGCAGCCGCCGCGCCGCTTCCCGCTGTTTACTCCGGCGTCTATGCGGGCGGTGCTCCGCCGTACCAGCGACCTCCGTTCTTCAACCCGAGTTTGAATACCGGTTTCTGTACCGGTTGCCCGGCCGCGGGCGGCATTACGTATGGCGATCCGCAGATCGGCGGTAAGCCGCCTTACTTTGAAAACTGGAATTTCGGAATCCAGCGCGCGGTCACGTCAAACATGACCTTGACGCTTGCGTACTCGGCGAGCGCCGGGCATTTTCTTGCAACGAGTGTCGGCCGGACAATCTGGAGTAATCAGATCGATCCTCGCTATCTCGTATTG
>JAFAQG010000710.1 GCA_019246575.1 Acidobacteriaceae bacterium | reverse complement strand
CGAACGGAGATAACCCGAGGCGATCCCGACCCATGGCCGAAGAGCGGAACGAGCGATGTAGCGGCGGGGAGGATAGGAAAAGAGCAGTTCCTGGCTGCGATTGAGCCATGGCACGGAAACGAAGTGGTTGTGTACCGGGGGTCCGCCGGCAAGTGGAACCGGCAGGTTATCGATGTCTCGCTCGCGGACGCGCACACGATCGTCACTGGCGATCTGAACAGCGACGGCCGAGACGAGATTATCGCGGGGTTCCGGGGAAAGCCGTACGGAGTCTATTTGTACAGCCTCGCCGGCGAGAAATGGACGCGGCATGTGCTCGATAGGGGGGCAATGGCGGCCGCGGCCTGCAGCATCGTGGATATCGACGGAGACGGACGCCCGGACATCGCGTGCATCGGGTTTGCAACAAACAACCTCAAGTGGTATCGCAACTTGGGAGCGGTACGCCGAGAGGACTTCGTACCGCATGTTCTAGTACTAGGCACGCCTCATTCGCAACGGAGGTTTGAAATCGTGTACAGTGGTTCGGTGCGCGGTCGAGCGCAGTAATTGACTGGGGACAGGAACCATGGCAGGCGTTGCTTCTGAGGCCGATCTTTATCTGAGCGATACCTGGAGCCTCGAATCGCAGCCTCTAACAGTGAAGCTGAACGCGGATGCGTTATTCCGGATTCAGAGCGCATTGCGGCAGGATCGCTCGAAACAGCCGAACCTGTGTTCCGGCGGGTTGCTGATAGGCACTTGCCGCCGCGCGTCCTCGTGGGAAATCTCGGTCCAGGAGCCGATTGCTCTGGAGTGGGACGAGAGTCGCGGGGGCGCGCCATTCCTTACCGAAGCACAATTGCGGACCCTGCGAGAGACTTCCGCCGCGTGGACGAGCGACACGATTGTCATAGGTTTTTATCGTGCCTCGCGTGCTGTTGAAGCGAACGATGCCGAATTTGTCGAGAGGGATGCAGTCGAGCGCCGCGGTCTGATCGAGGGGGACAGGAGCTTACTGGTCACCTGCTGCCCGTTTTCGGCTGTACCCATTGCGCTCAGGCTGGACTCGCTCGTGTTCGATCCACACGTATTTGCGTTATGGCAGGACGCAAACATTTATGAGCTCAGACCTGCGGCGGCGGGGAACACGCCTGACCGACTTTCCGATTTGAAGGCTCGGCGCAACCGGGCGGCCGCATCAGGGCCAAGCGCTTCAACAGCGCTGATGCCGGTACCGCAGCGGCACTTGATTCCCGCGTCACTAGCTCACGATCCGTATGCGGATCGAGCGTTTAATAACTTCCGTATCGCGGGATGGGTGATCGGAACCGTGATTGTTTCTGTGCTGACCTATATGGCGGCACATATCTACGTCAAGCCCATGTTGTTGCACTTGGCGGCGAATGAACAGGCACAGCTTGCGCCCGCAAACGCAACGAATTCCGGTTCGTTTGCCCTGGGCCTGAGGGTGAATCAAAACGGGAAGTCGCTTGAACTTGCATGGGATCCCGTTTCGCAAGCGATTCAGTCGGCCCGGTCGGGGAAGCTGGTGATCAACGACGGTGCGCTTGTTCGCGAGGTGGGTCTGGACCGCAATCAGCTTCGCGAAGGTCGTCTGTTTTACATGCCTCTGACGGGCGATGTCAACGTTCGACTCGCGGTAACGGATGCCGATGCACACACGGTCGCAGAATCGGTACAAGTGTTTTCCGGCGCGACCGCGCCTTCAAACCCGTTGAGAAGCTCGATACCGGATATAAACGACCCGGCTTTATTGCAAGCGGACCGGCTCGCAACCTTGTCCGATAAGCCGGATGATCTGGGTACTCCGAACACAGGCGCACTAGACGAGTTTAGTCCGCCAGTTCCGCGTAAGAGCCAGGCTCGCTCATCTGCCAAAAGCGCGACGCCCGCGACTGTTCTGTCGCAGGTTGCGCCTACGTTTAAACCGGGTACCAGCCCGGAACTCAAGAGAGACCTTCTTGTTTCCGTGGCAGTTAAGATCGATCGCACGGGCCGGGTGACGGCGGCTTCTCCCATGGCATCGGCCGAAGAGATACCTGAGTTCTTTGTGGACCAGGCGGTGTCTGCTGCGCGGCTGTGGCGCTTTTCACCCGCGAAGGTGGAGGGGAAGCCGGTCGCGTCGGAGATGGACATTCAGTTCCATTTCACACCGGGCCAGTAAAGCCGAAAGAAAACGCGGAGGAATCGGTCTCCCGTTCACTCCGCGCCTTGGAACGTGGTTACGCTTGGACTCGATTGTTTGTTGAAAGCCGGCCGGCAGCGGTTCAGTTAGCTCGCGAGAGCCAACGAATTGAGTCTCAGGTCGGGTATGACGAGGCCCAACACTTCTTCGACCCGATCCACAAAGTGGAACTGCATCTCGTGCCGGACGTGATCGGGGATATCGCGCAGATCTTTCTTGTTGCCGTGCGGCAGAATGACCCGATGAATCCCGGCGCGACGCGCTGCGAGAACCTTCTCTTTGACGCCACCGATCGGCAGAACGAGCCCAGTCAAGGTTAGCTCGCCGGTCATGGCCGTATCGCTGCGAGCAGGAAAACCTGTATAGAGCGACGCCATTGCGGTTGTCATTGTCACGCCCGCGGATGGGCCGTCCTTGGGAATCGCGCCGGCGGGCACATGGATGTGAACTCCGTTCGTTTTGATGGCTTCGGGATCTACACCCAATCTCGCGGCCTGCGACCAGATATAGCTTTGAGCAATTTTGGCGGATTCCTGCATGACCTCACCGAGTTGACCGGTCAGAGTCAAGCCTTTGCCGTTCGCCAGTAGTGCGCTCTCGATGTAGAGAACGTCGCCCCCGGTCTCGGTCCAGGCCAGCCCGGTTGCGACTCCTGGCTGTACGGTTTTCCGCATTTGCTCGGGCAAGAACATCTCCGGCCCTAACAGGTCACCCAGCGATTCCGGCGTGATGATTGCTTTTTGAGAGCGGCCTTCGGCAAACTGCAAACTGACCTTTCGGGTCACGCGAGCAATGGCCCGCTCGAGCCGGCGCAGTCCTGCTTCGCGTGTGTAACCGCGAATGATGGCCCCAAGGCCCTCGTCCGTAAATTCGATTTCTTCTTCACTGAGCTTGGTTGCGTTCAATTGCTTCGGAATCAGGTAACGTCGCGCAATCTGCTGCTTTTCCTCTTCGCTGTAACCGGAGAGCCGCAATATCTCCATTCGGTCCAGGAGCGGCTGCGGAATCGTATCCAGCGAGTTCGCTGTAGTGATGAACAGAACTTTCGAGAGGTCGAATGCCAGATCGAGATAGTTATCGCGGAATGTCTTGTTCTGTTCCGGATCGAGTATCTCGAGCAGGGCAGCCGCGGGGTCGCCTCGGAAATCCCGGCCCAACTTGTCGACTTCGTCCAGAAGCAGGACCGGATTTCGCGCGCCCGCGCGACGCATGGCTTGCAGTAAGCGCCCGGCCATTGCGCCGATGTAAGTTCTGCGATGGCCGCGAAGCTCCGCCTCGTCGTGCATGCCACCGAGGCTGAACCGCTCGAATTTTCGTCCGAGCGCCCGGGCGATGGATTGCCCCAACGATGTCTTGCCCACGCCTGGAGGCCCAACGAAACACAAGATCGGCGATTTCGCGTCCGGATTGCGCTTGAGAACACTGAGTTGCTCGAGAATGCGTTCCTTCACTTCTTTGAGGCCGAAGTGATCCTCGTCCAGCACTTCACGTGCGTGAGCGATGTCCAAGTTGTCTTCGGTGGTGCTATTCCAGGGCAAGTCGAGCACGAACTCGAGATAGCTGCGCGTAACGTGATAATCGGGCGCACCATTCGGCAAGCGTTCGAGACGCGCCATCTCGCGTTCGAACTCTTTTTTTGCTTCCTCGGGTAGGTTCGCTTTTTCGAAGCGCTCGCGCAGGATCTCCAATTCCGCCTTTTCAGCGTCTTTCTCACCGAGCTCCTGCTGAATAGCGCGAAGTTGCTGCCGCAGCAAATACTCGCGCTGCTCCTTCGACATCTCGTCGCGTGCAGTAGAAGCGATTTTATGCCGGAGCTCCAACACTTGGAGTTCGTGAGCAAGATAGGAGTGCATCAATCGCAGTGCGTCGACACGTGTTTCGGCCTCGAGCAGCTTCTGCTCGCGGGCCGCATCCAGGCTGAAGATGCTCGCCAGGAGGTAGGCCTGCCGTAGAGGATCTTCGCTGCCGGCAAGCATACGGCCCAATTCGGACGCGGACTGCGGCTGGGCCAGAGCGATGGCTTTTCCGGCAAGTTCCATGAGCGCGCCCGCCAGCGCCTCCACCTCAGATCCGCTGTCCTGGGGTTGTGGAAGGACTCGGAATTTGGCACTCAGGTGCGGTTCGGTCGACTCGAGCTTGACGATGACCGCTCGCTCGGTGCCCAGAACCAAAATCTCCAACAAGCCTTGCGCCGGCCGGGACGATCTGCGGATAACCGCCTTGGTTCCAATCGTATAGAGGTCATCCTGCTGTGGCGCCTCGACCTGCGGGTCGCGCTGCGCCACGAGCACGATCTCTTTCTCTTCGCTCTGTAATGCCGCTTCTACAGCGCGAAGCGAGCTTTCCCTTCCCACAGACAGGGGTAACAGCAATCCCGGGAACAGGATGGTGTTTTTGAGCGGCAACACCGGCAAAAGCTGGAATTCGGTATTTCCCATGTACACTTCCTGACTGTTCGATGCAGGAACACAGCGGGAGGCTGCGATTTCTTGCGCCCAAGAGACTCAGCCTTGCGGCGGGACTAGGCTGCGGCGCTTGCGAGCACGGATTGCGCTAACGCGAGTGCCTGATCCCGAGTGTGGATATCGCCCTCAAGCTGGGCTGTTTCCACGGCCTCCAGGGCGCGTCCGAAGCCCGGACCCGGTTTGAATCCGGCTTCGATGAGATCCCGACCGGTAATCAGACGCGCGGGGCGCAGTTCTTCTTCGCTCATTTCGGTGAGTTTCTGCTTTACGAACTGGTAAGCGTCCGTGTAGCCGTTGCTGGCCAGACAATCCAACCTGTGCAGCTCGATATGTTCATCAAAATGTGGCATGCACAGAAACC
>JAFAQG010000709.1 GCA_019246575.1 Acidobacteriaceae bacterium | reverse complement strand
GCGGCAACGGGACGCCACACAGCGAGCTGATTCCTTTGCCCGGCGTTTCCGAGCGGAGTCACGGTAGTCCGGTATCGAAATAACTCGCGCGGCCGGCTCTGAGCTGTTCGCGGGTTATCATCGACCTTGCATGGCTCAAAGCCCCTGGGGCGATCTGCCCGTCAACGACGCCCACGTTCACTTTTTTTCGCATAACTTCTACAGTGGGCTGGCCCGCCAGAAGAAACTAGCAAACCCGGAGGCGCTGGTTCCGCTGCTGAACTGGCAAATCCCGCCCGCTGACCCGCAGTTCCTTACTGAATCGTGGGTAACGGACCTGGACCGGCACGGTGTCCGGCGCGCATCGCTGATTGCCAGCGCTCATGGCGACGAAGCAAGTGTCGCATTTGCCGTAGGCGCGCATCCGGACCGCTTCTACGGTCACTTCATGGTCGATCCTTTGCAGCCCGATGCTCTCGAGCGAGTGAAGGCCGCGGCCGAGAATCCCTATCTCCATTGCATGTGCCTGTTTCCCGCAATGCACACTTATTCAGTAACGGACGGACGGCTCGTGGGTCTGCTCGAGATTGCGTCCGATCATGGCCTGGCGGTATTTGTCCATTGCGGCGCAATCAGCGTTGGCGTTCGGAAGAAACTCGGGTTGCCGAGTCAATTCGATATGCGGTACTCGAACCCGCTGGAGTTGCATCCCGTGGCTCTCCATTTTCCGCAGATTCGTTTCATCGTGCCGCACTTCGGTGCGGGTTTATTTCGCGAGGCGTTGATGCTCGCCGATCTATGTTCGAACGTTTACCTCGACACCTCGAGCTCGAATCGCTGGATGATGTACGAGGGTCTCGATCTACGCACGGTATTTCGGAGGTCCATAGACCTGGTCGGTCTGGAGCGCCTGCTGTTCGGCTCCGATTCGAGCTTTTTCCCACGAGGGTGGCACTCGGCGATTTTCGAGCAGCAGGCCACTGCTCTGTATGAGTTGGGGCTTGATGAGGCTCAAGCATTGCAGATTTTCAGTTCGAACCTGGAGCGCGTTCTTCAGCCGCGGGTTGCCGCTTTCAGTACGGGAGCGACAGCGGCACAGCAATCGCGGCTGCTGGTGCCACGCGTATAGGACGAAACACCCGAGTCGCAACTGCATCGGAAGAGTAAGGCTGCACTCCAGGGAATGGACATTCCTGCAACGCTGACGGAAGCGATAAAACAGAAACAAGCAATCTTGTTTGCCGGGGCGGGCCTCTCCTCCAGCCTTGGGCTACCGCTATTCGATGTTTTGACCGCTCACCTGGCGCAAGAGCTTGGTCTTGAAGATGAGGCCCATATTGACTTCCCGATCCTGGCCGAGTACTACCTCCTGCAGAAATCGTCACACGAGGAGTTTTTCGAATGGATGCGGTGCACCTGGCATCCGCATAATGTTCAGATCTCGTCCTCGCGACCGCACAACGATATCCTCGATCTCGATTTCCCGGTTATCTACACGACGAATTACGATTGTTGGATCGAGCGCTCATTCGAGCAGAGAGGGAAGGCTTACAGAAAAGTAGTCAGCGTTCAGGATCTGGCAGACGTAAAGCCCGGCGAGACCGAAATTATTAAGTTTCATGGCGACCTGGATGACCCGGCTTCCATCATCCTGACGGAGTCGAACTTTCTCCGGCGAATGAGCCTGGATGAACCGCTCGATATCCGCTTGCGGTCCGACAGCCTGGCGCGGCCGATCTTATTCGTTGGATACAGCCTTAGCGATCCGAATATCCGGTATTTGCTGTATAAGCTGCGGCAGTTATGGGCACAGCATACAGACGAGGGACGAAAGCCCGCCTCATATATCCTCATGGTGGAACGAAATCCGATTCAGGAACGGCTGCTCTGCGAACGTGGCGTGCAACCGATAGTCAGCGATGCGCCCGATGCCACTGCGGGGCTTTGTGAGTTTTTTCAGGCGCTCCGCCACGCAGTGGAGTGAGGGAGGAGTGGGAATTTCAGGGGATTCCCTAGTTCACATGCGCCGATTTCCTCGGTAAAGTGTAATCCAAGCAATAAAGCAAAGATTAGATGATGTACCCGTGTTCGCGGCTGAGGCCAAATTGCGTTCAAACGGCTGCGGTAATCGTCAACGCAGAAGAAGACAAACGAGAAGCGCTGGCGAAAGTTCTCGTTGCGGCGAACTACACCGTCCTCGCGACTGATACTTCCGATGGAGCCGTCGAGCTCTGCCGGACTTATGACGGCGTCATCCATCTGCTCGTAGCGGATCTTCAGCTGTGTGGCGCGTCGGCTTGGGACTTGGCCCAGACTGCCGGACGTATGCGCCCGGGGCTCATTGTCCTGTTTCTTCCATTGAAAGAAACAGCGCCGGTTAGTAGCCGGCATTCTGACGAGCATGGGAAACGTACAGTTGAGGCCAGATTTTCGCGTGAAGCTTTGCTCATAGTGACGCAAGCGTTGTGGAAGCCGGTCGCGGTAAACACCGCGGTGAACTGAAGCTCTTTGCAGACGTTCGTCACGGTCGCGGTTCTGAGGGTTGCGGTCGCGAGGGTTCCTAACGCTCGGCATCAAATTTCTGAAATCGGGTGCGTGCGTAGGCAATAGCCTGCTCTCCGCTGGTTATGGGAGGCATAACGTGATGCCGGCCTTCGCGGTTTGCCCCTTCATCTTCGCGCAGCGGAAGATCGCTTGCGAACTCCGCGAGCGAGCACTGGAATTTATCGGGAGTATCGGGCAGCGCTAACGGGGAAGAACTTGCGGGAACTACGACGCCGCTCAGAGGATCGTCTGTCCGTGGCTGATTGAGTGACAAAACGCCTCCGACGTCCGGCGCGGCGGCATCTCGCTTCGTCAGACTGGGGACACCGAAGCGTTTTTCGAGCGTGGCGAGTATCGAGGTGTGATCGAACGGGGTCGCAGACGTACTGCGGAAAACCGTGCCCGCGGCGATCAATGGTGAAACCAGAACGGCCGGCACGCGCACGCCAAATCGTTTGAAATCGAAACCCAGCTCGCCTGCCGAGTTATCGGGCGCGACTGCGTTCTCAGGCGGCGGAACATGATCGTAACATCCGCCGTGTTCGTCATAAGTGATGACGAGTAAGGTCTGGTTCCAGACCGGCGAGTTTCTGAGCGCGTAGTAAATATCGTCCAGAAACTGCTCACCTTTCCTCATATCGTCGATAGGATGTTGGCTATTCCCCTGGCTGCCCCACTTAGGTTCGAGGAACACGTAATTCGCGAGACTGCCGTTTCTTGCTGCTGCTTGAAAATCCTGGAACTGGCCGAAATTGCCGGCCGGTGCGTTCGTAACATCGGCAACTGCTCCCCGCGTCAGTGGGGGGGCGTCATATCCATATATCGTCCATGTAGCCGATGCTTTTGTAAGTGCGGTGTAGATACTCGGCGCAGTGAAAACACTTCGGGATTTGTCTCTAACAAAGCCCTGCGACGTGGCCATCGAGAGAAATGCACGGTTCGGATAGGTTTCAGTCGGAGCGGAGGCAAACCAGTGATCGCACACGGCGAAGCCTTTGGCCAAGCCGGAAAGGACCGGCAGCGCCTCCGGCGTATAGACGCCCATAATCGCGGAAGGCTGCGTTCCAGGCAGGACGGTTGCGTTCTTATCTTTGCTTTCCCACGAGAGCGTGTATGCAAAATTCGTCACGAACCCGCTATTCTTAGCCGGGACTATAGGCGTCGGCGCCTGTGTTGTGCCAAACAGTTGTGAGTTGGTGTTCAGATATCCTTCCCCAGGGTTCGCACCGGGTTGAAGATACGCGTTCGGATCTGTAGGACGGATCGGAAATACTTGGACACTGCCACCCTTCCCGTCAGGGTTACTCTCATTGCCTTTTAATCCTTCAAATGGTTGTCCAAGTGGGGACACGTTGCCGCTCGCCTGATACAGAAATCCGAGCAAGTGATCGAAGGATCTGTTCTCGAGCACAACCACGACGATGTGATTGATGTTCTGCAGTATCGTGCTGTGTGGGGGCGGCTGCGGCTTGCGTGTAGGGCTCATGACATACCAATTGGGTATGGAACTTTCGTCGTCATCGGGTCGTACTATCGCATGTTGAGCGACAAATGGTCAAATTTCTCCTCTGGTGCATACTTCTGGTCCTTTCGTGGCCGCTTGCGCTAGCCGCTTTGGTGCTGTATCCGATCCTTTGGCTGTTTCTGCTTCCATTTAGAATTGTCGGTATCGCCGTGTGCGGCATGCTGGCGCTTGTGAGCGCAGTTATTTTTCTTCCAGCCCGGCTGCTACGGGCGATTGGGTAACAGTTCAGTGACAGTGGCGAGCGTCGGAATGAAAGCATAGTTACACTTTGAGGCTGTTAAGCTCAGGATTCATGCCTAAGCGGAAGTTCCGAGCCGCTGTGCGCGCTGCGAGTTTGGCCCTGGCCCTTGCTGCAGTCGCGGTGTCCGCGCTCGGAGCTATCGATGCCAAATCATTTCCGAAGCCGACCGGATATGTAAACGATTTTGCGCATGTTCTCGATGCGCAATCGAAAGAGCAGCTGGAGCAATTTTGCACGAAAGTGGAGCAGCAGCTTGGGGTTCAGTTCGCGCTGGTAACAATCGATTCACTACAGGGGCAGCCGATCCGGGATTTTGCGCTCGATCTGTTTCGCCACTGGGGCGTGGGCGACCGGAAGACGAATCAGGGCGTTTTACTTCTGCTCGCCGTTAAAGATCGTTTGGACGACATCGAAACAGGCCGCGGGATTGAGCCTTATCTGACGGACGGTTTTTCCGGCAGCACGTTGCGGGCGATGCGTCCCGACTTGCGAGCGGGGCAGTATGGGGCAGCTTTGATGGCGGCCGCCGGCAGCATGGCCGACCAGATTGCGCAAGGTAAGGGTATTGCCTTCTCCGATCAGTTACAGCCGCCGCAAAATCAGCCGCGCAGCGTGGACGTCCGCACGTCGCCGCAGATTCCGGGTTGGCTGATTCTTCTGGGCATTTTATTCCTGTTGTGGCTTTTCGGACGTGGGTCGCGCAGTGGCCGAGGCGGGGGCCCGGGAGGCTTCTGGACTGGCGTGCTGCTGGGGAATCTCCTTGGCACTGGGCGGCGCTACGGCGGCTGGGGCGGTTGGGGTGATGGCGGCGGGTTCGGCAGCGGCTCGGGTGCGGGCGGTGGTTTCGGGGGTTTCGGCGGAGGTGATGCCGGCGGCGGCGGCGCAAGCAGTAACTGGTAGTTTCAACTCGGAGGAGCGCTAACATTTGGAAGAAAAACTTTCCGGATTAGTCAGCCGGCTCAAGCCCGCACTGGGCGATGCTCTGGTATCGGCGATTTTATACGGCTCGGCTGCGGCCGGCGATTACAATGAGCACGCCTCGGATCTGAATGTGTTGTGCGTGCTGAAACA
>JAFAQG010000708.1 GCA_019246575.1 Acidobacteriaceae bacterium | reverse complement strand
GCGCGATGGGTATCGACGGTGTAGGCGCTTAGGGAAAGCGCAGCAGCGATTTCTTTGGTGGTCTTTCCTTCCGCCATCAGCTGCAGTATTTCGCGCTCACGAGAGGTGAGTAACTCGAAGCTGTCCTCGACACCTCTCTGCCGGATTTCGCGAATATAATCTTCAACCAGCATATTGCTGATCGCGGGCGAGAAGAACGTGCGACCAGTACTCACGCTGCGCACCGCGGTTATCAGATCTGATTCGGCTGAGTCTTTGAGAAGGTAGCCGCGTGCTCCGACCTTCAAAGCGCGCAACACATACGTCTCGTCGGAATGCATACTGAGAATGATGATCCCGGTCTTCGGGCGCGCGGCAGTGATTCGAGCCGCCGCCTCGATGCCGTTCAGATGTGGCATTGCGACGTCGAGGACGGCCACCTCGGGTAAAACTTGTTCAACTATCTCGACTGCGGCCCTACCGTCTCCGGCCTCGCCCACGACCATGAAATCGCGCTCGCGCTCGAGTAGAAGTTTTAAGCCCGTCCGCATGATCGTGTGGTCGTCTGCAAGCACGATACGAACGCGGGACATAAGTTTTGCTTAAGCTTTGTGTGCAGTCTGTAAGTTCGCAGCGGGTTTGCGTAGCTCGATTGATAACAATGTGCCGCTGCCCTCTTCCGAACTGATATGAAATTCCCCGCCGAGGCGATTGATACGTTCTTCCATTCCCAGCAGTCCGAAACCGCGATGCTCAGGGCGAAATCCACGTCCGTCGTCCTGTATGGATAACAGCAATCTATCGTCTGTCTGTTTCAGTTCGATTCTGACCCGTTGCGCTTGCGAATGCTTTTGGCAGTTGTGAAGCGCCTCTTGGACGATGCGGTAGATGGTGGTCTTGTATTCGTCGGGCAAGTCTTCGCCGATGTCATCTGCGGCCACGCTCACGCGTATTCCCGTACTTCGTGAAGTTTCTCTCGCCTGCCATTGCAACGCGGGGACGAGTCCCAGATCATCCAGCATCGAAGGCCGGAGAAGAAGCGATACGTTCCGCACCACAGAGACGCTTTTCTCCGCTAACATTCTGATTTGTTGGATGTAGCTGCTCATTTTGGGATTGCCGTCGGGCGGGATCACTGTGGCCAGATTACCGGCGGCCAATAGCAACGCCGAGAGAGACTGGCCGACCTCATCGTGCAGTTCGCGAGCAATCGCGCGACGTTCCGCTTCCTGCGCATCGACAACTCTGGCGGACAGTTCCTGCGCCTCACGGCGCGCGTGCACCATTTCGCGGTACCGTTCGCCCGCCTCCTGCTCAAGTTTGAAGATGCGTTGCATGCTAATGGCACTGAGCAAGATGCCGATCGTAACTGTGATGAGGAACAAGGCAAGCAGGCGTTGTCGAAATTCCGCGAATAGCTCTCTAATAAGAGCATTTCCGGTTTCGAGCTGCCGCTCATTAACCTCGCTGACTTTATCAGCCAGATTGATCATCGTCATGCGGCGCTGCAGGACCTGATCGTGCATGAAGGAGCGTCCGAGGTTCTTACGCTGGGCCGCGCTCCACGCGAGTGCGGGTTGAAGCGCGCCGAAGTACTCGGCAAGCCCGCGAGCGAGCGAGTTGAAGGTACCCGCTTCACCGGGACGGAGCATTGCCCTGTATTGCGAGATAGCGCGCTCGATGCTTTCGCGCCTGCGGAAAAATTCCTCGCGGTAGGAATCGGCTTTAGCGTCGTCGGGCTCCGAAAGGAAATCGCGAACATAAGTGCCGGAGAGGTACGTATCGGAGCGAAGTTGTTCCAGCAGGCGGGTGCGCTCGATATAGTCGCTGCGGATCTTGTCGTTCCTAATCTGCACTTGTCGCACGACCGAAAGTGCACTGATCGCGGTAAAGACAAGAAGCGTGAGCAGACCACCGAAGCCGGTCCAGAGTAGCACCCGCATCCGCGGGCGGGGTGGGACGATCCGCACAGGAAACCTTACGCTTTACATCGTACGTGTGGGCCGGAGTTGAATGCCTGAGTCTCGGACCGGCTTCAAACTTTGAGTTGCTACTTGTGAAAGGAAGTGATACTTTTCGAAAGTGCCGTGGAGCTAAAAACAACCTAAACAAAAGATGGCAAAAAGAAAGCCGAACCGGCTGTTAGCCGAAGAGCGACGCCGCGAGATTTTGACGGTTCTCGCGCAGAACGGAAGAATCACGGTCGAGGATGTGGCAAAGCGGTTTGGTATTTCCGCCGTCACGGCGCGAGGCGACTTGGACGCGCTGTCGAGCCTCGGAGTTCTGGTGCGATCGCACGGCGGAGGAGTTCGCCCGCTCGTCGCGGCGCCGGAACATCCGCTCCGAGTTCGGGAGGGAATGCATCGCGAAGAGAAGGCTCGCATCTCTCAAGCGGCGTTAAAACTCATCCGGCCTCATCAGACCGTTATTCTTTGCACCGGGTCGACTCTCGCCGCGCTGGCGGGGCAGATCCGCAACCTCGCGCCGGAAGGCCTGACCGTAATCACGTATGCACTGAACATCGCGAACAGGCTCGCAGACATGCCAAACCTCTCCTTAGTCATGGTTGGCGGGGTCTTCCGTCATCCATCGACCGCCTTTGTCGGCCCGCACGCGGAGCAGATGATGATGTCGCTGCATGCCGATCACTGCTTTATGAGTACTGTGGGATTGGACGCGGATGTCGGGCTCACGACGCTCGACATTATGGAGGCGCATCTAAACCGCCGCATGATCGATGCAGCGGCGCAGGTAACTGTGCTAGCCGATTCGAGCAAATTTGGACATCGCAGCCTGTCGCTGATCTCCGATTTGCGGCCGGTACACCGGGTCATCACGGACTCAGCCGCGCCCGCGCCGCAGGTTGAGAAGCTTCGCACCCGAGGTCTAGAAGTTCTTCTAGTCTGACTCGAGAACGCGCACGGCACTCTCCGGCCATAAGTGTCCGCTGCCTTTCACTTATTTTCTTTTTCTTTCTTTTTGCTTGACAGGCGCTTTCGACTCTCTTTACAATCGCCTCATTCCCGTTTGCGAAAGGAGTTTTCAAATGCAAACACGGTTCGCCTTCAGGGTTCGCATACTTCCTCGTAAGTCATGGATTTTTGCCTTCCTCGCACTGCTTCTGTTTCCGTGTGTCCGCGGATGGACGCAGGAAGTAACTGCAGCGGTGAATGGAAGCGTTACCGACCCGTCCGGCGGCGCAATCGCCGGCGCAAAGGTCATCGCGAAGGACATGGATCGCGGCACAACTTACTCGACGACGACAGGCAGCAACGGGATTTACAGTCTTCCCCGTCTTCCCATCGGCCGTTATGAAGTGCGCGCCGAGAATACCGGCTTCGAGGCCGCAGTGCGCCCCGATGTCGTTCTCGTGCTGAACCAGGTAGCAAAGATCGATTTCCAATTGCAGGTCGGAAGTGTAAGTCAGACCGTAGAGGTGACAGGCGCTCCGCCGATTTTACAGACAGAATCGACACAGCTCGGCACTGTCATAGACGCACGAACGAACGCTCAGTTGCCGCTGGCAACGCGCAACTACAACCAGCTGACATTGCTTTCGCCGGGCGCGGTGACGACGAATCCGGCGGCGTTCCAAGGCGCCCAGAGCACGTTTGGCAGCGGGCGGCCCCAGGTAAACGGCAACCGCGAGCAGGCGAATTTCTATCTTCTCGACGGGATCGATAACAACCAAATCTCTGAAAACGATGTCGGCTATGCGCCGAGCGTGGACGCGATCCAAGAGTTTAATCTGATTTCCAACAACGCATCCGCGGAGTTCGGAAATTTCATGGGCGGCATCATCAGCGTTAGCTTGAAATCGGGCACCAACCGGTTTCATGGCACAGCATTTGAATTCCTTCGGAACGACAAGCTGAACGCGAATACATGGTCGAATAACTGGAATGGCGACGCGCGGCCCAAGTTGCGATGGAACGAGTTCGGCGGCACATTTGGAGGCCCGATCATCAAAGACAGGCTGTTCTTCTTCGGCGATTATCAGGGGTCGCGATTTGATCAGCCTGCAACCGCCACACCAATAACAACGCTCACTAATGCCGAGCGATCGGGGAACTTTTCGGCGATTTGCGCCGCCGGGTTTACGAACGGCATTTGTAACAATCCCGCGCAGCAGATTTTCAATCCCTACACGGACACCAATGGCTCGAACAGGCAGCCGTTCTTGAACAACATGATTCCGGGCAACTTACTCAGCCCGGTAGCAACGCAGATCGTTTCCTCGTCTTTGTTTCCGGCGACGACCAACAACAACCTTACGCAGAACGCGTTAAATACGCAGCGGAATAACACGAACAGTGACCAGGGGGACTTGAAGATTGATTGGAATCCCACGGACAAGGATCACGCTTTCGGGCGTTTCACAAAGGCCGTAACTCAGAATCCGATCACAAACAGCCAGCCACTGCTGAATGGACAGTTTAATAATTATCCCCTGTATAATGGCGTGCTCGACTGGACAAGATCGGTCGGCCCTTCGATTGTAAATGATATGCGGGGCGGCGTCCAGTATTATCCCGTCAGTACCGGATTCGACACCCTCAAGGGTTCTGGGCTCCCGGCTCTTCCCGGTGGCAATCCCAATTATTTGCCGGGATTTTTCTTCGCGGGTGGAAATATTAATACCGGCTCCAGTTCGGCGGGCGCCAGCGGACCCGCCTTCGGCAGTCCTGCAGTTACCCAAATCTTCTCGGACACAAATATCCAGGCTGAAGATACGCTGATCCTGACAAAGGGCAGGCATACGATGCGCGCCGGATTCCAATATTTCCGGCAACGGCTGGATATCTTCTATTCGGGCAACGAGGGATTGGGCGGCGATTTCAACTTCAATGGGCAATATACCCAGAACGTGGTAGGCGGCACGCCTGTCGGTGGGTTGCCGGAAGCGGATTTCATGCTCGGTCTACCCTTCAACCTCGGCATCGGCGCCGGGGCAGGAACAGTCGGGCAGCGCTCAAGTATTTACTCGACCTTCTTTCAGGATGACTGGCGCCTCAACGAACACCTGACGCTAAATCTTGGCCTGCGCTGGGAGCTGCATACGCCTTGGGATGAGGTTCGCAACCGGCAGACGAATTTCCAGGAGTTCACGGGACAGGTATTGTTATCCGGCAAAACGAACGTCTTCAATGACAACAATGCTTTGTACAACCAGTACAACGGAATCACAAACTTTCAACCGCGCATCGGTCTGGCTTGGACGCCGTTTGGGAACAGCACCGTGATTCGCGCCTCCTATACGCTTTCGGGCTTTGTGGAAGGGACCGGGACAAACTTGCGGCTGTTTAGAAATCCGCCGTGGCAGCTTGGTCATAACGTGACTTACACAGCGACCCAGAACGGCGGTTTGCCTCTAACAACGCTTACCAACGGCTTTAACTTCTCAACAGGCGGTGGAACCCCATGTACCGTGGAAACGATCGGAAGCTATCCCGCCTCTTGCTTCAAGGGTGCGACCATCTTTACGTGGGATCCGAACGAGAGGCCGGCGGTATCGAATCAGTGGAATTTCAGTATTCAACACCAGTTTGGAAACGCAACCACGCTGCAGGTTGCCTACGTCGGACAGAGAAATACCCATCTCGTTGTTCCTGTAAACGCGTCGCAGGGTTATCTCAACCCGCACACTGGAACGGTTCAGCCGAGCTTGTATCTGGCCGGAAATCCAGCCCTCGTTGCATTGGCGCCGACCGACAAACTGACCAACACCACCGGAATCCAGAG
>JAFAQG010000704.1 GCA_019246575.1 Acidobacteriaceae bacterium | reverse complement strand
TGACGGCAATTCCGGTGCGATGCGATATCGCAATGACCGGCGAAATCACGGTGCGCGGCCGCGTGCTGCCCATTGGCGGCTTAAAGGAAAAGCTTCTAGCTGCTCACAGGCAAAGTATATTTGAAGTCATTCTGCCGAAAGACAACGAAAAAGATTTGGCAGAGGTGCCCGAAAACATCCGCAAGGATATGAAGCTGGACTTCGTCTCTTCTATGGACGAGGTTTTGAAGATCGCATTAGAGCGGGAGATCGTCGCGTTGCCGCTAGCGCCTACTGCCACGGCAGCAGACCTGGTAGCGAGACCCGCGGAAGATAACTTGACACACTGATCGCGCGCTTCGAGCGTCGGTGTCGTCTCCGAAGATCGATAATCTGTGGTGAGAACCCAGCTATTAAGGAAGCCGCGCAAAACGGTCGCGGTGTCAGGCGCTCCGCCCCAAGTATCGGCGGATTCCTTTACTGTCCGGCGGCGCGGGGGCACCCTCGAGGTCGCGCCCCGTTCGGTACTGCCGAAACTGATCGTCAGTGCAGCGCACGCGTGGCAGTTCCCGCCCGAACCCGAGGACAAGTGGCCCTTAGAAGTCGCTTTCCTCGGGCGAAGCAACGTTGGCAAATCGAGTCTGCTGAATGCATTGGTCGAGCAACGCGATCTCGCGTTCACGAGCTCCAAACCGGGATGCACACAGCTCATCAACTTCTTTCGTATTCACGACGACCTTCGTTTTGTGGATATGCCGGGGTACGGTTATGCGCGAGTATCGATCGAAGAAAAAGCGCGCTGGAGGAAGCTGATCGAGAGTTATTTATTGCGGCGGCAAAATCTCGCGCTGTCGTTCCTTCTCATCGATGCCAGGCGAGGGTGGATGGATATGGACCTGGAACTCAAATCCTGGCTTGAGTTTCACAACCGTCGATACCAGGTGATTGTCACTAAGATCGACAAGCTAAAAAGTAACAACCAGTTAAAGACAGCATTGACTACGATCCGCAAACAACTAGCGGATCAGGAGCCACTGCCGTTCTCGGCCATGGACGGCCGAGGAGTGAGGGAAACTTGGCAAATCATCTCGAAAATCAAGAACAAGCAGTAACCCCCGCGGCTGCCACCGAAGGCACGCCCACCGAGAAGTCAGAAGAGCAGAACGGCGACTTGACTTCAGCCGTTTCGGTTCAGGCGGGAGACACGAAGCCGGCCGGAGCGGCGGAAAACAAACCGGCAGAAACACGAGCCGAGAGGCCGACCCGTACCAGAACCGCGGGCGAGGGCCGCACGTCGGAGGCGAGAGGGAATGGCCGGGATCGTTCGGAGCACGCTCGTACACGGCCCATTTCAGAGGGCAGGGGAGCGGCGACGGGCGAGGCAAGGCCAGTCGCGCCGGAGCCAAAACCAGTTGCCGCCGATGTGAAGCCCGTGGGAGATGCGCGAACCTCCGCGTCCGAGCCTCCGCGCTCGGGAGACGTTCGGCCCGGAACGGAAACCAAGCCCGACGGTCCACCTGCGGCACAAACACAACCGGCTTCGCAGCCTCAATCCGTGCAAGCAGGCCAAGCTCAGCAGCAAGGCGCCGGCCACACATGGCAGCGCCGCGGCCGCCATTCGATGGGCAATACGGGAGGCCAGGGTCAACGAAACGGAACCACGACGCTCGACTTGGTCGAGCTCAAGGATATGAGCATTCAGGCCCTGAATCAGATCGCAAAAGATCTCGGAGTGCCGGGTGCCGCCGGACTGCGCAAGCAGGAGCTCATTTTCAAAATTCTGCAAACGCAGGCCGAGAAAAGCGGGCTCATCTTCTCCGAAGGTGTGCTGGAATGCCTGCCCGATGGATTCGGATTCCTGCGTGCGCCGGAGTACAACTATCTGCCCGGCCCGGACGATGTGTATGTCTCGCCATCGCAGATCCGCCGGTTCGACCTTCGGACAGGCGATACGGTATCAGGTCAGATTCGCCCGCCCAAAGAAGGCGAGCGTTACTTCGCGCTGATCAAAGTCGACGCCATCAACTTCGAGCCGCCCGAGGAAGCGCGCAACAAAATCTTCTTCGACAATCTGACGCCGCTTTATCCTGATGAGCGGCTGAAGCTCGAAACTGCGCGCGACAATTTCTCGGGCCGCGTCATGGACCTGCTTACTCCTATCGGCAAGGGACAGCGCGGGCTCATTGTTGCCCCTCCCCGAACGGGTAAGACGATGCTGCTGCAAAGCATCGCGAACTCGGTTACAACGAATCATCCGGACGTGAATCTCATCGTGCTGCTGATTGATGAGCGTCCGGAAGAAGTCACGGACATGCAGCGCTCGGTCCGGGGCGAAGTCATCAGTTCAACCTTCGATGAGCCGGCGTCGCGTCACGTGCAAGTGGCGGAGATGGTGATCGAGAAGGCGAAACGCCTCATCGAACACAAGCGCGATGTGGTGATCCTGCTCGATTCGATCACGCGCCTTGCGCGCGCTTACAACACCGTTGTTCCTCCCTCGGGCAAAGTGCTCTCGGGCGGTGTGGATTCGAACGCGCTGCAGCGTCCGAAGCGCTTCTTCGGCGCAGCACGAAATATCGAAGAGGGCGGTTCGCTAACCATTGTTGCGACTGCGCTGATCGATACCGGAAGCCGCATGGATGACGTGATCTTCGAAGAATTCAAAGGCACGGGCAATATGGAGATTCACCTCGATCGCAAGCTGGTCGACAAACGAGTGTTCCCAGCCATCGATATCAACAAGAGCGGAACGCGCAAGGAAGAGCTTTTGATGCCGCGCGAAGAGCTGAACCGCGTTTGGATTCTGCGCAAGGTTCTGAATCCGCTTTCCCCCGTTGAATCCATGGAGCTTCTGCTCGATAAACTGGGCAAGACTCGCAGCAATGCAGAGTTTCTTGCCGCCATGAGCGGATAAGCCGAGATACCCCGTCACTTCGTTCCGGGCTGCGATCGAGCAGTCGAAGCCTACACGTCGAAGCTCTATGGGCCGCATTCGAATTCTGTCCGATAACGTCGCGAACAAGATTGCGGCGGGCGAAGTTGTCGAGCGGCCGGCATCCGTCGTAAAAGAACTCCTCGAGAATTCACTCGATGCGGGCGCAACGGAGATCCGCATCGACACTGAGCACGCGGGCCGGAAGCTCATCCGCATCCAGGACGACGGCTGTGGGATGCTTCGCGACGATGCGCTGCTTGCGTTCGAGCGTCATGCGACAAGCAAGCTGAGCGATGTCAAGGACCTGCTTTCAATCGCTACGCTAGGGTTCCGCGGCGAGGCGCTTCCTTCGATAGCTTCGGTCAGCCGCCTCGTGCTCGAAACGCGATCGGTCGACGAGCAGACGGGCACGTCCGTCGAGATTGCGGGCGGAAAGCTGCTCCGCTGCGACGAGATGGCGCGCGCGATCGGAACAACCATCACGGTTCGTGACCTGTTCTTCAACGTGCCGGCACGCAAAAAATTCTTGCGCTCCGGCCCGACCGAGCTCGCGCATATCGGATCGCTCGTGGCGCATTACACCCTCGGTCATACGAACAAGCGCTTCCAGCTGTATCACGAGGGCAGGGAACTGCTTAGTGTCACTCCGGTTTCCTCGCTTCGAAACAGAGCTTTTCAAGTGTTCGGGTCGGAGATCATGCAGGATCTGATCGATTTCGCACCGCGAACATTTGAGATTCGCCTTCCGCCGCCGTACGTGCCCCCGAATGCTCGTGCTGCTTCCGCGCCGCCCGCGGAGCCCGAAATCGCGCAATACGTTCTCGAAGGCCTCATTTCGGGTCCTCACGTTCAGAAGCTGAATCGGAATTCAGTGTTCCTGTTCGTGAATGGAAGACTGATCAAGGACAAAGTTCTGTTGCACGCGATCTCGGCCGCCTATCACAATCTGATGCCGCCGGGATGTTATCCATTTGCGCTGCTGTTTCTGAATTGCGATCCGGGCGAAGTCGACGTGAACGTGCATCCGTCGAAAACGGAGGTGCGGTTCCGGCATGGCTCTCAGGTTCACGATTTCGTACGTGATACGATCCGCGAGGTGCTCGTCGAGAGCCGCCCGGCATCGA
>JAFAQG010000631.1 GCA_019246575.1 Acidobacteriaceae bacterium | reverse complement strand
ACAAGACCCTGAACACTCATTTGAAGTCTCGTGCGATTGGGGCACGTCTGCACCTCGCAGGCGCAGGACCACTTTGAACTCCCTCTGCCAGCCCGAGTTGATGCCTACGCGTTCGACGTCGATCTCTGGCGAGAAGTAACGCAGAACGGTCGCGTTGGCAGGATGAAACGAGATGGCCGGCCCTACAAGCAGTAGCTTGGGAACGTTCCCGGAGAGTGCAATCCCCGGAAACAGGTGCTGCAGTTCACCGCGTTCGGTGTGCCACCTGATACGCATCCAATAGTCGAGCGCCTGGATCGGCAAATGAATGTCTTCTGTGGTCTTGAGCTCAACAATGACAAGCCGGCCCGACGATGATACTGCGAGCAGGTCCACCAGATTGCGATCGGTACCCGCAAACGTGAGCACTTGCCCGTGTACCGGGGTTTCGAGTACAGAGGCATCTACCAGCGTCAAGTGCGACCTCACGGCTGCCTCGAACCAGCGCTCCGAGGCCCCGCTCAGCCCCAAACCCGCATTGTGTATGTTCCCCTGTGTATCGCGAGTGAGCAGGACGATCTGAGCTGCGTACTCCTCGACCTCGGCCAGCCTCGCCACATCAATCTCGCGTTTCGCTTCGATTCCCAGGAATACGCGACCCTTCTCAATTCGTGCAAATTCGATACCTCGGGCGCGAATGCTTACTGAACCGTTAAGCTCGGGACAGCACCCGATGCCCTGAACCGCAGTCAGACGCGACAGCAGGGCCGATATCTCGGGCCCCAACTCTACCGGTATGTAATGAGGGCTGACGCGAGTATCCAGATTCCCGAGATCATCCGGGTCCACCTGGCCCGCGCATCCGTGCTCGTTGAATCGAAACAGATGGGTCTTCAATGCGGCTCGATCCAGCCACCGCAGGCGGTGAGCTGTCAGGCAACCTGCCTGCTCCGGCACAAAGAGACACAGCTCGCTGCTCATCTCTCTCCTGCCCCGTCCTTGCACGTAATCGAACCACAGCAACGCGAACGTCAGGAGTGCCGCTTCATCTTCCGGGCTCGGGCAGGCGAGCGCAGCGATTCGATGATTGCCTTTGGTGAGGGTGGCTCGCGGGAACACGGGAGAGAACGACCGCTGAAGGTCCATGGCGGACGACAGCGCTGAAATCTCCCACCCCGGGAACTGCCGAAACAGCATCCGCCGGAATTGTTCGCCAAAACTCTGTCGCGACCCGCGAAGTGTTGCGACACCGGTTTGCGGCCGTTCGAGGTCGAGAAAACTCAGCTTACCGGGTACGCCGCCAAAACGGTGCACCGAGCAATCGAGTATGCCCGTTGCGTGCCGCTCAATCGTAAGGATTCGGCGCGACAGACTTCGCGTCTCGTCCCACACATCGATCCACAGCCTTCCTGACCGCAGTTCGAGCGTGTGTTCTTTCGGTTTCAGCGGCATCACGTGTTCGCCGTACTCGAGAACCGCTGGGCTGGCGCAACTGCGTACGAACGTCTCAATGACGCGCAGCATTTCCTGCGCGTCTCGCGGCTCAGCCGGCCTGCCGGTGCTCTTATGATAGAGTTTTGCCACTAGGGGAGTTCACTTTCGAGGATCGGCTGGCGTCCATAGAAAACCGCATTCGCCGCGCCGTCGAACATTGCGGCCGGCAACGGCCGGATATCACTTTAGTGGCCGTTACCAAGAAGTTTTCTGCTCAGAGGATTCGGGAGGCCTACCAAGCCGGGGTGCGTCACTTCGGAGAGAACTATGTCCAGGAATTTGCCGGAAAGCACGCTCAACTCGGCGGCGTAACTGACACCTGCTTTCATCTCATCGGCCATCTGCAATCGAACAAGGTTCGCCCCGCCTGTGATCTGTTTCAGGTAATCGAAACCGTAGATTCACCCAAGCTTCTGAGCCGTCTGAATACAGTCGCCGCCGAACGCGGTTCGGAAATCGAAGCAATGATAGAAGTGAAACTTTCACCAGAACAAAGCAAGACCGGCGCGGCGTCCAACGACTTGCCCGATCTACTCGCAGCGGCCGCCGCATGTCCGAACGTCAATCTTACGGGGCTCATGACCGTTCCTCCGTGGTCACAGAATCCGGAGGACTCACGACCGTATTTCCAAAATCTCGCTGCACTCGGGAAACAGTTTGGGCTCGCGAAACTCTCGATGGGCATGTCAAACGATTTCGAAGTCGCCATCGAGGAGGGTGCGACTACTATCCGTATCGGCACCGCTCTCTTTGGACCTAGGCCAAAGCCGGTGGCGGGTTCGCCGGCTTTGAGTGCGTGAGCAAACAAGCGCAGTTTTTTGGGAACGTGCGCAAAACGGTCGCGCAGCGGATGCGCCGCCCAAGGATGTTGCGAGTTCCCCTTTCTGTTTGGCAACGCGTATTCGCGTCCTTTGCGCTTCCCGTCGCCGCCGGTGCAGCTCTCGCCCTCTCAGGCGCGCTTTTCGCACAGCTGGCACCCAAAAATCGCGAGCTTAGCGTTCTCATTCCCATGCGCGATGGTGTCCGGCTCGCAGCCGACGTTTTTCTTCCCGCAAATGCCCACCGGTTTCCGGCAGTGCTGGTCAGAACGCCCTATAACCGCAGGTCGAGAGCGATGCTGAGCTATCACGCTTTCCTGGGGCGCGGCTACGCAGTCGTCATTCAGGATACACGCGGACGCTATGCCTCGGAAGGCGTGTTCGGTTCCATTCAGCAGGAAGGACCCGACGGCAATGACACCATCAACTGGATCGCGGAACAGCCGTGGTCCAATGGGCGAGTCGCGATGGCCGGAAGCTCGTACCTCGGCATCGTCCAATGGTGGGCCGCCATTCAAAACAATCGCCACCTGCTCGCTATCATGCCCATGAATGCGGGTACGGATGAATATCTGGACCGGTATTATTCAGCTGGCGGCGCGTTTCAATTAGCGCACCGGCTCATCTGGTTAGCTCAGAATTTTAAGCCGCGCTCCCAGTTGCCGGCGCGTGCTCAAACCTACCTGTACCATGTCCCCCTGTCGACCTCGGATGTTGTGGCAGCGGGTGCGCCCATAAGCAGTTGGAGACAGGCTCTCGCCCACGCCTCGTATGACACCTATTGGAGCGATCGAAGCATCCGCAACAAATTGGGCCGCGTCTCCATTCCGGTACTCTTGCTGGGCGGGTGGTTCGACCCCAATGTCGAGAACGAGTTGGACGCGTTCACACGGCTTTCAAAACAGGGAGCCGTGGTCGAGACGTGGATCGGGCCGTGGGCCCACGATCCTACGTCCCACTTTCCAGCACAGAGCTTTGGCACAGCGGCACAGCTACCCATCCGCACTCTTCAGGCCGGCTGGCTCGATCGCTGGCTGGACAACGGGCCGCCCCCACCCGTTATCGATACTCGAGTGTCACGCCTTCATCTCTTCGTCATGGGCCCCAACATCTGGCGCGAGGAACACGAATGGCCGCTACTCCGTGCCCGCTTTACATCGCTTTACCTCAACAGTGAAGGTCACGCGAATTCCGCTTCCGGCGATGGCGTACTGACGTGGCAAGCCGTCAAACGCTCGAAGCCCGATAAATTCAGTTACGATCCGAGCGACCCGGTCCCCACGGCGGGAGGAGCAGCGTGTTGCGACCCGAAACTGCTGCCCACGGGACCGCTCGACCAAAGCGAGGTCGAGCGGCGCTCGGATGTTCTGGTCTACACTTCCGCTCCGCTCACAGAACCGGTCGAGGTCACCGGGCCGCTGCAGGTCGTCCTGTACGTATCCACTTCTGCAAACGATACGGATTTCACCGCAAAGATCGTCGATGTGCAACCCGATGGTCGAGCCATACTCGTATGCGACGGCATTCTCCGACTGCGCTATCGCCTCTCGCTCGCACAAGCTGTTTTTGTCAAGCGTAATACGCCGTACCGGATCAGCATCGACGCAGGAGTAACCAGCTGCGTCTTTGCCGCCGGCCATCGGATTCGACTGGAGGTATCGAGCAGTAACTTCCCGCGCTTCGATCGAAACTTGAATTCGACGGGCGCGCTAGCGAATGAGATTAAAATTCAAATCGCGCGCCAAACGGTTCTGCATGAAACACGATTCCCGTCGGCCGTTATCCTCCCGCTAGCAGGTCCGGTAAACGGGCTATCATCTCCGGGGGTGCATACTCGCCCATAGCTGGAGCGCTAATCCAAAGCCACCGCTATCGCCCCCGCAACGATCAGCGCTCCACCTATGGCCTTCCCCCATGTAAGCTTCTCGCCTAAGAACAGCGCACCGCATAAGATCACCAGCGCCACGCTCAATTTGTCGATCGGGGCCACGCGAGAGGCAGGCCCCAGCTGAAGAGCCCGGAAATAGCACAGCCAGGACAATCCTGTCGCAATGCCCGACAGTGCCAAAAACAGCCAGGTCTTGTTCGAAGAGACCCGGAGGCTCCCCGGCGTCCGCATCATGTAGGCGACGAGCCAGGTGAACACAACAACTACTGTCGTCCGTACAGCAGTTGCAAAGTTCGAATCTACCCCCTCCACGCCCAGCTTTGCCAGGATTGCAGTTGCAGCAGCGAAGCACGCGGAGAGCAACGACCAGAAAAGCCAGCCCATCGCTTCGCCGCTTCGCTCAGATCAAACCGTGCTCTAACGCGTATCTGGTCATCAGCGCGGTCGAGTGCAACTTCAGCCGGTTCATGATCGCCGCGCGGTGGAACTCCGCGGTACGCACGGAGATATTTAGGCGGTTCGCGATTTCCTTCGCCGAGCAGCCTTGCGAAATCAACCGCAGCACTTGAATCTGCCGTTCCGTCAGACGAGGCTCCACTCTGCCGTTACCACTGCGCGGCGCACCCGCGCCGACAAACTTTTCGCCTCTCAGAGCCGTTCGAACGGCATTCATAAGTTCATCCGCCCGAGCCCGCTTCGAAATATATCCGAGCGCGCCAATATCCGCCGCGCGCTTAAGAAACTTGGGATCATCATGCATCGATAGAAACATCAATTTCAAATGAGGGTGCTTAGCGAGAACTCTTTGCGCCGCTTCGAATCCATCGCCGTCGGGCATGCGAACATCGAGGATCACCAAATCGGGGTGGAAGGTTCCGATCATCGCTTCGAAAGCTGAAAAATTGTCTAC
>JAFAQG010000502.1 GCA_019246575.1 Acidobacteriaceae bacterium | reverse complement strand
GGCAGCTCGCCCGCAAAAGAGACCACTGTGGATTCGATGCCCACCTGTGTCGGCCCAGCATCGAGGATCATGTCTACGCGGTCTCCGAGACTCGCGCGGACATGGTCCGCAGTTGTTGGTGAAATTTGCGTAAAGCGGTTCGCGCTGGGCGCAGCAACCGGCAGTCCGGCGCGGCGTATCAAGTCGAGCGCTACCGGATGCGAGGGCATTCGAATGCCCACCGAGTTTAATCCTGCTGTCGCTTCGTCGGGAACGCGGGCTGCCTTTCGAACCACGACGGTGAGCGGTCCCGGCCAGAATTGCTGTGCCAGTGTTTGCGCCAGAGGGGGCCAGTCGGATGCCAGCGATCGCGCCATGTCGAGGTCGGCGATATGAAGAATTAGCGGGCTGGACGCTGGCCGGCCCTTCGCTTCGTAGATGCGCCGCACCGCGCGCGCATCCAGCGCATTTGCTCCGAGGCCATATACAGTCTCGGTAGGAAACGCGACCAGGCCGCCACGCCGAATGACCTCCGCGGCCCGGTCCAGTTGCTCCTCCTCGATCATTCTACTAAGGAATTCGCGCAAAACGGGCGCGGGGTCAAGCGCCCCGCGCAAACGACATAGGAACTTACTTGCTGTATCGCGGCGCGCATCCGCGCCCTTTGCGCTACGCGGGCAGTTCTTCCTGTCCGTCTCCCGATGTTCTCCCCGTCCGCCGCCAAACCAGATAAGCATGAATAAGCGGATCGATGTCGCCGTCCAGGACGCGGTCCACGTCGCCGATGGCAAGCTTGGTCCGGTGATCCTTGATCAGCCGGTACGGCGCGAGCACGTAGCTGCGGATCTGACTGCCGAAGTTGATCTCGAGCTTTGAGTCCTCAAGTTTCTGTTCGGCGGCGCGCTTCTTCTCGACCTCGTATTCGTAGAGCTTCGCGCGCAGCTGTTTCATGGCGCTGGCCCGGTTCTTGTGCTGTGAGCGCTCGTTCTGGCACTGCACAACGATGCCGGTCGGCAGGTGAGTGAAGCGAACGGCGGATTCGGTGCGGTTGACGTGCTGGCCTCCCGCGCCGCTCGCACGAAAGACGTCCACCTTCAAATCGTCAGGCTTGATTTCGATGTTAATGTCGTCATCAATCTGCGGATACACAAACACCGACGCGAAGGAGGTGTGCCGTCGCGCATTGGCGTCGAAGGGCGATATGCGCACCAACCGATGAACGCCGACCTCCGATTGCAACTGGCCATAGACGTTTTCACCGTTGATTTCGACAGTCGCCGACTTGATGCCTGCCCCTTCGCCCTCGAGCCGGTCAGTGATAATCGCCTCGAAACGACGGCGCTCTGCCCAGCGCAGATACATACGCAGCAACATTTCGGCCCAGTCCTGGCTTTCTGTTCCGCCCGCACCGGGATGGATCACCACGATCGCGTCGCGCGCGTCATTTTCGCCTGAGAGCAGCATGCCGGTCTCCAGTTCTTCGAGCTTGGCCTCGAGCGTCCTCATTTCACGCTCGAGATCGCCGTTCACGTCCTCGCCTTCTCGTGCAAGTTCAAAAAGCGTTTCGATGTCGGAAGTGGCGTTGGAAACGGCACGCGAATTCTGGATCGCCTCCTCCAGCCGCTTACGTTCCTGCATGATGCGCTGGCTCTTCTCCGGCGTGTTCCAAAAGTCCGGATCCGCGATTTCCGATTCTGTTTGCTTTAGCTGCTCTTGTTTGCGGGGGGCGTCAAAGATAGCTCCGCACAGCTTCAGCCTGCTGTTGGAGCCCAGCGTACTCTCTTTCTAGCTCGTCCAGGGTCATTCAATTGTTAGTGTACTGTGGGCGTTCGTGCGCACAGATGCAAATGTGCAGGGGCGCGGTTCTGAAGGGAAACGGCAGCGCAATAAGTCTGATGTGGATCCGATGCTCGTATTGCAGCTCGAGCGAACGTAATACGCAAAAGCATGGCGTAGTGTAGATGAGGTGGATGACGCAGTCACGAAGCTGCTGGCGGAAAGGTGATTTCCCGCCGCCACGCAAACAAGCCGATCAGATAGCGCGGCCGTCGAAAAACGCATCCTGCTGATGAACGATGCTGGGCGGATGAGTGAAAACGATGGAGATGGTGTCGAACCGCACCTGGCTCCATTCGATGCCGGCGCGTGAGGCGTAACGGCGCGCCGCGCGTACGATGCGCTTCTGCTTTTCTTCGCCGATTGCGCGGTCAGGACTTCCGAAATCCGCAGAGCGGCGCGATTTGACTTCGACAAACACGAGCGTATCTCCGTCGCGCGCCACGATGTCAACCTCCGACTCGCCTCCGCCCGGACGATAGTTTCGGGCCAAGACCCTGAATCCCGAATTCCGTAAATACCGGTGAGCTAAGTCTTCACCGCGCCGGCCAAGTGCCGCATCGGGCGAAAGGGAAAAGCGCTCGCGGAACTGGCGCGCCGAATCGCTCAGTTTCCAGAGGAGTTGTTTCGGCTGAATAACTCCGAGGTGTTTTTCACTGCTTCCAGTTGCCATTCGATTAACTTGCCGCGGACGATATAGCAGAGGTAGAACTCCCAAAATCGCCGAAAACGAAGCGAATGGTTAACCAGAAACTCAAACCCGAGATATCGCCAAAATGCTAGTAACTTGACACGGGTCGAAATCTCACGGAAACGTACCCTCGAATAGTATCCGTAAGCGTAATCGCCTTCGCGCTCCCCGAAATACCGCAGTGAGAAGCTATTCAGGTGCCACCGGTGCGTCGGGTCGCAGAAAGAGCTGAAATCGGTGTAATGCGGGGTTACTATCACCATCCGGCCGCCCGGCACAAGCAGCCGGTGGAACTCTTCGACGCTGCAGATTACGTCTCGTACGTGCTCGAGCACATGGGTAACTCGAACTTCGCGAAACGAAGCGTCGCGAAATGGTAATGGAACGTGATCGATGTCGACGATGACGTCGGCCCGGGTATTTGGATTGCGGTCGATGCCGATAGAACCGGGATACTTATTGTTCCCGCAACCGACATCGAGGATAGGAAGTACCGCAGAGGGTGACCAGTTA